>JBCCCR010000008.1 GCA_039033415.1 Pseudomonadota bacterium
CAGAAACGCGATTCCATAGACCAACAGCATCAGCGAGCCGGCTACATAGCGGTGCAGCATTTCCTTCCACGCTTTCGGGATACTGACCGGGCGCTCCGGATAGGCCTCATTGGCGATGCTGATTTCTTCGCTGGTGTCGGGCCAGGTGACTTCACCGTAACAACCGGGCCAGTCGGGACAGCCGAGGCCGGCATGAGAGAGACGCACCCAAGCGCCGAGCACAACCACCGTCAGCGCCAGACCCACCGAGCCCCAGGCCAGTAATCGTAGTGTCTTCATGAGCGGAACTTGCTGTGGCGAATAAGGCGGTCCAGATCCTTGCGCAAACCCGTGGCGTCAGGCTCCGGCGGGTAATACATCATCGCATTACCGAGCGGATCAACCAGATACAGACCGTCTGCGCTGAGCTCGCGGGTCCGGAACGCGGTGTGCAGGGTCTGACTGAGCGCCGCATCGACACCGCCGCCGGCCGCCTGTACGTCGGTCACCAAGATCTGCAGCTTGTCCTGGTGGCGGCCGAGGGTCTGTTTGATGCGCGTAAGCACGTCGACCTGTGCCTGGCAGGAGGCGTCACACGTTCCCGCCCGCGGCCAGATCAGGCGCCAGGGAGGCAGCTCGTCCGCGTCGGCCGGTCGCTGGTCGTCTAGCGCGTTGAACACCTCGCCGAGCGGCACCACCGGCATGATGAGCTCGCCGTAGTTTTTGGTTGCGCTCGGCTGCCAGTCGCTGAGCCGACTGTTTAGAAACAGGGCGGCGACAATCGGCGCCAAAAATAGCGCGAAGATCAGACCCAGGACCCAGCGGCCGCGAGCCTGAGGCGGCAGCTCGGCGCTGTCGGGCAAAGGGTTGGAAGATTGCGTCATGGTTGTGGAACCGATTTTTTCATTCTCAACAATAGGATCAGCGACACAACGACAACGGCCCCGGCCAGGCTAAACCATTGGATCGCGTACCCGCGATGTTTTTCCGGCGCCATCACCCGCGGTTCCCACAGCTGCACGTACGGCGCGGGGTTCGCATCGGTGGCTAGTAGAATCTGGGGCGTCAGCTGCTGGTCGAGCGCGTCAGCCAATTTGTCGGGTTCGAGATATACCAAGAGCCATGGTGTCGGCGCGTCATAATCCGGTTGCCCCACCTTGATGCCGGGCTGCGGGTAGCTATACAGATGTCCGGCAACCGTTGTCGATCCTTCGGGAATCGGTGGCAGTTTCGGGAGGTTCCGGCGGGTCCGGTCCATGGGCAGCCAGCCGCGATTCACCAAGATAGTAGAAGCTACCGAGTCGAGCGCGAAGGCGGCGTAGACGTGCACACCCGTCTGCCCGTCAAGGATCTGGTTGTCTAAAAAAAACTGCTCGCCGGTGAACATTCCGGTCAGCGACACTCGACTGAACCGGGGTTGAGGTGCGTAAGGGTCCAGCGGCCGGGGCGGCTGCTCCATCGCTATTTCGAAGCCCTCGAAAAGCGCGCGCTTCTCCTGCTCACGATCAAGCTGCCAAAAACCCAGGCGGGTGAAGAGCCCGATAAACAGCAGGGCAGAAATCACCGGAATAACGCGTTCCATCGTTTATACTCCACTGCCGTTTATTTGAGACAGCGTTATGTGGGTGAAAGTCCTTATCGTGGCTATGTTGGTATTCATCATTGCCAACCTGGCCATGAGCATGGCCTACCTGGTGAAAGATCAGGGGGAAGGCAACCGGGCGCTCAACGCCCTGAAGTGGCGTGTGGGTCTATCGATACTGCTGTTTGGTGGACTGATTGTGGCGGTCAAGCTGGGCTATATTCAGCCCCATGAGAACCCGCTTGGCGTCAGGCCACTGCCCGCCGCTAACTCCGACTAGGCGCCCTGCTTAGAGGATGTAGACGAAAACAAACAGGCCGAGCCAGACCACGTCCACGAAGTGCCAGTACCAGGCGACACCTTCGAATCCGAAGTGGTTGTCCGGCTTAAAGTGACCCCGCATGCAGCGGAACATAATCACCGTCAGCATGATGGCCCCGACAGTCACGTGGAATCCGTGAAAACCCGTCAACATGAAAAACGTTGAGCCGTAGATACCGGAGGTCATCTTCAGATTGAGGTCCGCATAGGCGTGAATGTACTCGGTGGCCTGCAGATAAACGAAGATAAATCCAAGCGCTACGGTCGCGGCTAGCCACCACACCAACGGTTTGCGCTGCTCGTGCTTAAGGGCGTGGTGAGCCATCGTCACAGTAACGCCAGAAGTCAGCAGAATCAGGGTGTTGTAGAGCGGCAGGTCGAAAGCCGGGATAGTGGCGAAAGCCCCACCGAGCTCCGCCGGGCCGTTGGTCGGCCAGGCCGCTTCAAAGTCGGGGAACAAAAACTGCTGTGTCGCCAGGCCCGATCCTTCGCCGCCCAGCCAGGGAACCATAAACTGCCTGGCGTAAAACAATGCGCCAAAGAACGCGGCAAAGAACATCACCTCGCTGATGATGAACCAGATCATGCCCATGCGGAACGAGACGTCGACCTGCTCGTTGTAAAGCTCGCCTTCTTCGCTTTCGCGAATCACGATGCCAAACCAGCCGAACATCATGACGACCACAATCGCCAGCCCGCCGAGCATCGTCGTCAGCCAGAAGCTGCCGGTGCCGTTCATGAAGTTGGCGGCGGACACCACCAGCGTGGTCAGGCCGATTGAGCCAACGATAGGCCAGGTCGTACCGTGCGGGACGTAATAGCCGTTGTTTGCGTGTGCCATGGTTAGATTTCCATTCAGCTGCCGTCGACGGCGGCAGTGGTTTCGTTGTCCATTCCGTAGAAGCGGTACGACAGCGTGACCACTTCGATATCGTCCGGGAGTGCCGGATCAAGCATAAATTTGACCGGCATCTCCTTGGATTCGCCGGCCTTCAGTTCCTGCATCGTGAAGCAGAAACATTCGGTTTTCGCAAAATAGATAGAAGCCTCAGCCGGCGCCACGCTGGGCACGGCTCGCCCGACTACCGGGTGGTCAGCCAGGTTTTCCGCGTCAAAAAGCGCTTCGTGCAGTTCTCCCACGCGTACCTTAACGAATTTGTCCTGCGGGGCAAATTCCCAGGGGAGATGCTGCTCGACACTCGAATCCATGTGCACGGTGACCCAGCGCTCCTCGGCTGGCACAGCCATGCTGGCCGCGTCCGCGTCGGAGACCCGGCCGTTGCCGTCCTCGAGTCGAATGCCCAGCACGTCGCAGAAAACATTGTAGAGGGGCACCATGGCGAAGCCGAAGCCGAACATGCCGACCGCAAGCCCGCCCAGCAGCGCAATGACCTTGCCGTGAGACACGTCCCTCAGCCTCCGGCCGCAACCACGCCGCTGGCGATGAACACCACGTAAATCACCACCGCAACCACACCGAGGGCACCGGCCATCAGGAGGGAGCGGTTGCGCTGCTGCGCTGGCGTACGTTCACTCATCGCCGCTAGTGCGCCACGTCGCCGTGTGCGAGGTCTTCATCGTGCAGCTCCGGCGGCTGCTCGAACGTGTGGTGCGGCGCCGGGGTTGGAACCGTCCACTCAAGACCTTTAGCGCCTTCCCAAACCTTATCCGGCAGCTCCTGGGTGCGCTTGCCGAAGGCGGCCTTGAGCACGATGTACAGGAAGATCAGCTGGGTCAGGCCAAAGGCGAAGCCACCGATCGACGACCACAGGTTGAACTCCGCAAACTCGACCGAGTAATCGGGAATCCGTCTCGGCATCCCCGCCAGCCCCAGAAAATGTTGGGGGAAGAACAGGATGTTGACGGTGATGGTCGACAGCCAGAAGTGCAGCTTGCCGAGCTTTTCCGAATACATATTGCCGGTCCACTTCGGCAGCCAGTAGTAGGCGGCGGCCATGATGGAGTAGACGGCACCGGTTACCAGCACGTAATGGAAGTGGGCGACCACAAAGTAGGTGTCGTGGTATTGGAAATCCGCCGGAACAATGGCCAGCATCAGTCCGGAGAAGCCGCCGATGGTGAAGAGGATCACAAAGCCGATCGCAAACAGCATGGGCGTTTCGAAAGTCATCGAGCCTTTCCACATCGTGGCGACCCAGTTGAACACCTTCACCCCGGTTGGAACGGCGATCACCATGGTGGCGTACATAAAGAAGAGCTCGCCACCCAGCGGCATGCCGACCGTAAACATATGGTGCGCCCAGACGATGAACGACAGGAACGCGATGCTGGCGGTAGCGTAGACCATGCTGACGTAGCCAAACAGCGGCTTACGGCAGAAGGTGGGCAGGATCTCGGACACAATCCCGAACGCCGGCAGGATCATGATGTAGACCTCCGGGTGCCCAAAGAACCAGAAGATGTGCTGGAACATCACCGGGTCACCGCCGCCGGCGGCGTTAAAGAAGCTGGTGCCGAAGTAGCGATCGGTCAGCAGCATGGTGACCGCGCCGGCGAGTACCGGCATCACCATGACCAGCAGGAACGCCGTAATGAGCCAGGTCCAGACGAACAGCGGCATGCGCAGGAGGTTCATGCCCGGCGCCCGCAGGTTGAAAATGGTCACGATGATGTTGATCGCGCCCATGATGGAGGAGAAACCCATCAGGTGAATGGCGAAGATCACAAACGCAAAGCTGTTGCCGCCCTGCAGCGACAGCGGCGGATAGAGCGTCCAGCCGCCGGCCGGTCCGCCGGAATCCATCAGCAGGGTGGAAAGCAGCATCGCGAAAGCGAACGGCAGGATCCAGAAGCTCCAGTTGTTCATCCGCGGCAGCGCCATGTCGGGGGCGCCCACCATCATCGGAATCAGCCAGTTGGCAAGACCGACGAATGCCGGCATCACAGCCCCGAAGATCATCACCAGGGCGTGCATGGTGGTCATCTGGTTAAAAAAGTCGGGTTCGACCACCTGCAGACCGGGCTGGAACAGCTCGGCGCGGATCACCATCGCCATGGCGCCGCCGATGAAAAACATCGCCAGCGAGAACAGCAGATATAGGGTTCCGATGTCCTTGTGATTGGTGGAGAAAACCCAGCGACGCCAGCCGCGTACGGGTTCGTGATGGTGGTCGTCCTGGTGGACCGCTGCAGTACTGCTCATAACGTTAAGTTCCTAAAACGTAATCGGGTCGGCATCAACCGCGCTTGGCGGAGACGACTTCGCGGGGCTGGACCGGCGTCTTGTCGGCATTGCCCCAGGCGCTGCGGGTGTAGGTCATGGCGGCGGCGATGTCGGTTTCGCTCAAGGTGCGACGGAAAGCCTGCATGGCCGTACCCGGGCGGCCGTTCAGCACCACTTTCAGGTGCTCGGCCACCGGCCCGGTGGCCACCGGGCTGCCGGCCAGCGCCGGGAAGGCCGGCGCGAGGCCTTCGCCGTTCAGCTGGTGGCATGCCGCACACTGCTGTTCGTAGACGCCCTGACCGCGCTCGAAGAGTTCGGCATGCGTCCATTCCCGCGCAACCTGCTGGGCCTCAGCCAGCTGCTCACCCTTCTGCTCAGCCACCCAGGCCGCGTAGTCTTCAGGCGAGCGGGCGTCGATCACAATCGGCATGAAGCCGTGATCTTTGCCGCAGAGTTCAGCGCACTGCCCGCGGTACACGCCGGGCTCTTCAATGTAGGTCCAGCCTTCGTTGACCTTGCCGGGGATGGCGTCGCGCTTCCAGCCGAGTTCCGGTACCCACCAGGCGTGCAGCACGTCCTCAGCGGTGATCAGGAAGCGGACCTTGGTATTAGTCGGAAGCACCACCGCGTTATCCACCTCCAGCAAGTAGTTGGGCACTGAGGCCGGGTCGATGCCGGAGCCGAGCTGGCGGGCAGCGTTGCTGGCCGGATCGAGGTTGCTCAGGAAGCTGATGTCGTCCTCGATGTAGTCGTACTTCCACTTCCACTGATAGCCGGTGATTTTGACGGTCATGTCCGTGTCACCAGTCTGTTCCATCTGGATCAAGACCTGGGTGGCGGGGATGGCCATCACCACAAGAATCACGATCGGGATGATGGTCCAGATGATCTCTGCTTTGGTGCTGTGGCTGAATTGTGCCGGCTCGTGGCCTACCGACTTGCGGTGTTTGAACATCGAATAGAACATCGCGCCAAACACCACCACGCCGATGGCCACACAGATCCACAGGATGGTCATGTGCAGGTCGTAGACATTGGAGGAAAAGGGCGTGACGCCTCGCGGCATGTTCAGCCCGTATTCGGCGTTCGCTGTTCCTGCCGCCAGCAGCCCCAAACCGGCCGAGAGACCCGCCTTACGCCATTTGGCGCCGGAGACTTGTACTTGTCCGTGTGCTTGCATGAGTGTTCTCAAGTCCTTCAATACTTTGACTAACAAGACCGCAGCGCACCCAGCGTTGCGGTCAGCTGCCCCTGCAGCTCGTTCCGTTCGTCTTCGGTGAGAAAACTTCCCACCTCGACGCGATTTCCATGGCTCGTTAACCAGAGGCGTCGGGGATGCCCCCGAGCCACCGCTGCGCCACGCTCGACTCGCACCCAGTGCGGGTTGAAGCTGGCGCGAAAGTTCTCCATCTCGCCCATCACCTGCACCTGGCCGGGGTCGAGCTCGATAATCTGCTGACGCTCACCGCTGCGCAGCACCAGCCACCAGCAGTACCCCAGGGCCGCCAGTTCCGCGCCGGCCAGCGGTAGCGGTACCCAGAGGCCCTGCAGCGCAAAGAATCCAGCGGCCGCCAGACACATAACGGATATGGCGGTAAAAACCTTCAGTGCCGCTGTGCGATCCATCGACCGGTTGGGCGATACGTGGATGCGCCAGCTGGGCCCCGCGTCAGATTTCGGGGCGGATTTGGATACCTGAATCACTGCCAGAGAGTACTCCTGACAGCGCATTTTAAGCAGCGCACCAGCCCCGGGCAATACGCAGCCCGCTATTGTCAAGGTAATGTGAGCGTTTGTCGAACAATTATCGAGCAAATCTGTCCAAACCCCCGTGACCGCTGAGATTCTGCGTGAAGGCCGGCAACACCTGCCCCCACCGTGAGGTCCGGGAAATGACGACGGAACAAGTCCGTTGTCGATCGACGGCAGCGCCCTCGAGAACCCACCCAAGCAGCCAAATGCAGGCTAGAATCGCGGCTTTGACCTCCTCAACGGAGGAGGCAGGCAATCGGGACAGTCATACGGCATGAACACAGCACCTTCAGCGACATGGATCAGCAGCAACCCGCAGCAGCTGGAATGGCCCGGACATCAGGCCATCAGCGGGGACTGGCTCGCCGATGAAAACGCCCATATGGCCAAGGTGCTCGAAACGGTAGAACTCGCCCCCGAGCTGCAGGAAAAGATCACCGCGCTGGCCACCTCGCTGGTGGTGAAGGTGAGGGCAGGCCAGGACGACCGCAGCCCGGTGGACGCTTTCATGCAGCAGTACGATCTGTCTTCAACCGAAGGCGTGCTGCTGATGTGCCTGGCCGAAGCGCTCCTGAGGATCCCCGACGCGGACACCGCGGACGCGCTGATCGCCGACAAGCTCGGCGACGCCGACTGGGAAGCACACCTGGGCAAAAGCCAGTCGATGTTTGTCAACGCTTCCACCTGGGGCCTCATGCTGACGGGCAAGATGGTCCGGGTCCCGACGGAGATGGAGCGCAGCTTCCTCGACCCCTTAAGAAAGCTCGTTTCGCGCAGCGGCGAGCCGGTGATTCGTCAGGCGGTGCGCCAAGCCATGCGCATCATGGGGCACCAATACGTAATGGGCCGCACCATCGACGAGGCGATGAAGCGCGCCCGAGAAAAGGACAACCGAGCCTATCGATACTCCTTTGACATGCTCGGCGAGGCCGCGCTGACCGATGCTGACGCGGAGCGGTATTTCGAAGCCTACCAGGAGGCGATCCGGCGGCTCGGCGCACACGGCCAGACGGACACCGACCCGTTCAGCCTGCCCAGCATTTCGGTCAAGCTGTCAGCGCTCCATCCGCGGTATCTGTTCAGCCAGTTCGACCGGGTGCTGGCGGAACTCACGCCACGACTGAAAACGTTGGCCATCATGGCTCGCGAGGCCGGCATCAACCTGACGCTGGACGCCGAGGAGGCCGACCGACTGCAGCTCTCGCTCGCGGTGTTCGAGCAGGTCTACCGCGATCCGGACCTGGCCGGGTGGGAAGGGATGGGCCTGGTGGTGCAGGCCTACCAGAAGCGTTCGCTGGCGGTGCTGGCCTACCTCGCAGACCTGGCCCGGGAGAGCGGCCGGCGCCTGCCGCTGCGTCTGGTCAAAGGCGCCTACTGGGATACCGAAATCAAACGGAGCCAGGAACAGGGGCTGGACGGCTACCCGGTATTTACCCGCAAAATCAACACCGACTGCTCTTATCTGGCGTGCGCACGGGTGCTGCTCGATCAGCGAGAAACGTTCTACCCGCAGTTCGCGACTCACAATGCGCACACGATCGCCGCGATCTATCTGCTGGCCGGCGACGCCGACGGGTATGAGTTTCAGCGTCTCCACGGCATGGGGGAGGAGCTCTACGATGAGGTGATCGGCGAGGGCAACCTTGCGCTGCCCTGCCGGGTTTACGCCCCCGTCGGCAGCCACAAAGACCTGCTGCCCTACCTGGTTCGCCGCCTGCTGGAAAACGGCGCCAACACCTCTTTTGTTAACCGCATCTCCGACCGCGACCTGCCGGTAGCGGAGATCGTCGCGGATCCGGTATCCCAAAACCGATCCATCGACTCTAAGCCTCATCCCCAGATCGGTCTTCCGGAGACGCTTTACGGTGAGGAGCGCAACAACTCGCGGGGCCTCAACCTCAACGACCCGGCGGCGCTGAACTCGCTGAAAGCGCAGCTGGAGTCAGTACCCACAGACGGCTGGCAAGCGGCGCCGCTGATCCCGGGTTCAGCCGACGGCTCGGACGACTTCGACGTCCACAATCCGGCGGACCGAGGCCAGCGGCTCGGCAGCTGGCGAGCCGCGAACGAGGCCGCGACCGGCAAAGCGCTGGAAAACGCTGCCGCGGCGGCACCCCGCTGGGACGCAACGCCGGTCGAGGAGCGCGCGCGCTGTCTGCTAAAAGCTGCGGAGCTCATGGAGGCCCGGGCGCCGGAGCTGATCTATCTGTTGACACGCGAGGCTGGTAAGACCCTCCCGGACGGCTGGGCCGAGCTGCGCGAAGCGGTGGACTTCTGTCGCTACTACGCAGCCAGCGCACTGGATATGAAGGCCCACCGGCTGCCGGGACCGACGGGCGAGTCGAACGAGCTGACCTTCCACGGGCGAGGATCGTTCGCCGCGATCAGCCCCTGGAACTTCCCGCTGGCGATCTTCACCGGCCAGGTGGTCGCCGCCCTGGTGACCGGCAACGCGGTGCTGGCCAAACCCGCCGAACAGACTAACCTTGTCGGCCACCTGGCAGTTCAGCTGATGCACGAGGCGGGAATCCCTAAGGACGTCCTGCAGTTTGTGCCCGGCGAGGGCCGCCGCGTCGGACCGGTTTTGACCGCCGATCCGCGGCTGGCGGGCGTAGCGTTTACCGGCTCGACGGAAACCGCCCAGGCGATCAACCGCGCGCTGGCCGCGCGAGACGGCGCCCTGCCTGCGCTGGTCGCCGAGACGGGTGGCCTCAACGCGATGATCGCGGACAGCTCATCGCTGCCAGAACAGCTGGTCAACGATCTGGTGGGCTCAGCGTTTATGAGCGCCGGCCAGCGCTGTTCCGCCGCTCGGGTGCTTTTTATCCAGCGTGACGTGGCGCCTCGAGTGCTGGAGATGCTCGAAGGCGCGATGGCGGAACTGACGGTCGGCGATCCGGCGCTGCTGTCGACCGACGTCGGGCCGGTCATCGACCGGGCAGCCCAGCAAACGCTCCAGGCCCACATCGATCGGCTGTCGGCCGATGGCGGGCTCATCGCCAGCACCCCGCTGCCGTCCTGGCACGAGCAGGGTACTTTTGTTGCACCCACGGCCTTTAAGATCGACCGGCTCGATCTGCTCAAGCGAGAGGTCTTCGGACCCATCCTGCACGTGATCGAATATCGCGCGCAGGACCTGGACCAGGTGCTCGACCAGATCAACCGGAGCGGCTATGGCCTGACGCTGGGCATCCACAGTCGAATAGAGGATACGATCGAGCACATCCGAGCCCGCGCCCGCGTCGGCAACTGCTACGTCAACCGCAACATGATCGGCGCTGTCGTCGGCGTGCAGCCGTTTGGCGGCGAGGGGCTGTCGGGTACCGGGCCGAAGGCCGGCGGTCCGCATTACCTACACCGGTTCATCACCGAGCGAACCTTCACCGTCAATACGGCCGCCGTGGGCGGCAATGCATCACTGCTGGCCATGCAGCCGGCGGTGGACTGACGGGCGGCCGGGGATCGCGGTGATTACCAGGCGAACCCAACGCGGTGACGTCGCGCCCCCTCTAACAGCCGGAGGGACGTGATGTATCTGCAGTACTTTGGTTTGCACGAGGCCCCGTTCTCCATTACGCCAGACCCGCGCTTTGTGTTTCTGAGTGCTCGGCATGAGGATGCGCTGGCCCATCTAAAATACGGCATCACCGAGGGCGGCGGCGGTGGCTTTGTGCAGCTCACCGGCGAGGTGGGAACCGGCAAGACGACGCTATCCCGATGCCTGCTGGAAACCCTGCCTGACAACATCTCGGTGGCGCTGCTGCTGAATCCGCGGCTGCCGCCGCTGGAGCTGCTGGAGGCGATCTGTGAGGAGCTGAAGGTTTCCACCCGAGCTGCCAAAGGCAGTCAGAAAAGACTGGTCGACCGTCTCAACCGGTATCTGCTCAGGGCCCACGGCGAGGGCCGCAACGTCGTGTTGATCGTCGACGAAGCGCAGAACCTGCTGCCGGAGGCGCTGGAACAGGTCCGCCTGCTCACCAACCTGGAAACGCCAACCAAGAAACTCCTGCAGATTGTGCTGCTGGGACAGCCGGAGCTGCGCGACCTGCTGGCGCGCGCCGACCTGCGGCAGCTCGCGCAGCGCATCACGGCCCGCTATCACCTGACCGCGCTGGACGGCACCGAAACCGCCGACTACCTCGCTCACCGCCTCAAGGTCGCCGGTGCCCTGGAAAACCTCTTTACCCCCGGCGCCTGCCGAGCCGTCCATCGCTACACCGGCGGCGTACCCCGACTGATCAACATTGTGGCGGAGCGCGCGCTGGTGGCGACCTACGCCGCGGGCGAGCGGCGGGTGAGTGCCGCGCTGGTCAAGCTGGCCGCTGAGGAGGTGCTGCCGCCGGCGGTCGGCACCGTCGAGCCTGGACCTCAACGATCAGCACCCCCCCTCGGTGCGGTGCTGCGAGGCCAGCTGGGAGGACTCGCCGCAGGCCTGACGCTGGCGGCCGCAGCGGCCGTTGCCTGGTGGTGGTGGGACAGCAGCAGACAGGCTGCTGCTACCTCACCGCAGAATGCAGCGCTGAGCGGCCTGACAGCGAGCCGTCCGGCGGTCGGGTCTGCACCGGACTCGAGCATCGCGGCTCCGTCGGTTGAGGCGAAGGGCCGCTTGGGGCAAAGCGGCGAAAATTGGATCCAGACCTGGGACCAGGCCTGGCTCCGGCTGAGTGATGGGCTCAGCACAGCTGCGGCGGCTGCGCCGCGCCGTGGGGAGTGCCCTGACGAGCCGGTTCCGCCCCTGCGGTGCCGGCGCGCGCGGGCCGGCACCGATGAGCTTGAGGCTCTGGACCGGCCGGTGATGATCCAGCTGTCGGCCGCGGATAATCGCTACGCGCTCGTGCGGTTCGCCGACTCGGCGGTTGAGGTCATGGGGCCAGAAGAGTCGAACTGGCTCGACACGCGAGAGATCGAAGCGCGCTGGAGCGGTCTGTATATCGATCTCTTTATGATTCCCGGCTACGTCCCCGACGTCCTGCGTGAGGGCGACCGCGGACCCGGCGTGCTGTGGGTCAAGGCGGCGGCCAGTCGTTCCAAGCCGGCCTTTCAGGCAGACGCTAGCGACCCCTACTTCGGTCCCGCGCTGCGAAGCTGGGCCGAGGCGTTCCAGTCAGCTCACGGACTGCCGTCCGACGGACTGATCGGTCTGGCGACGCTTCAACGGATCGCTGACCGCGAAGATCTGATGCCATGATGGGGCCAGCGACGCTGGCGGCTGGCGCAGCCGCTGATCGGGGAGAAGCCTGATGTCCAGCATCCTTGAG
Source organism: Pseudomonadota bacterium (assembly GCA_039033415.1). NCBI lineage: Bacteria > Pseudomonadati > Pseudomonadota > Pseudomonadota bacterium. The sequence continues at coordinate 12,077 of JBCCCR010000008.1, forward strand.
GCGCTCAAGAAATCAGAGGCGCAGCGCGCCGCCGGCAACGCATCGCGGGCGCCGCTAGCGACCGAGCCGCAGCACAGGTCATCCCAAAACCGGCGGCTGCTGCTGATGATGCCACTGGCCATCGGACTGGCGGTGACGGTCGCGTGGCGCTATGGGCTGTTGACGTCACCCGATGACGTCGACTCGATCGAGACACCGACCGTGGCCGGCACGGCGCCCGCTGCCGGTGAAGCGGTTCCAGCTGTCGCCCCGGCGCCGGCGCAGCCAGCCCCCGCTCGCGCCATTCAGCCGACCACCGCCGCCGAATCGGCCGGCGCTGCACCAAAGCCGGTCACCGAGGCACAGCCGCTCGGACCGACGACGGAGGCCCCGGCGCCGGCATCATCGCCTGAACTTGGCGACGCCACGGTGCAGACCGAAACCCCGGCTGCGCCGGTTGCTACAGCAGGGTCTTCGCCGCCCTTGGCTGAGCCTACCGACGTACCCATGCCTGCGACGGCAACGGCCGAACCCCCGGCACAACCTGCCGACGACACCGCGGACGCACCACCGCCTAAACCCGGCTCCCGCCTTCCCTCACTGGCCCAGCTCCCGGCTTTGGAACAGGAGATCGGGGCCGTTGAGATGACGATGCTTGTGTATAGCCAGGATCCGGCGCGCCGGTTTGCGCTGGTTAACGGTCAGCGGCTCAAGGAGGGTGAAACCCTGGAAGGCGGGGTGGAGCTGCTGGAGATCCGGCGTGACTCCTGCGTGTTTGCCGCTCGCGGTCAGCGGTTTGTCATCCGCAGCCAGTAGGCGAGCACAACCCATGATGGCGTTTTGAAAAGGACTCGGCGCGACAAGGCCTGGTTTCGTAAGCCTCAAAAGCGGCGCTGGCCGCTCGCGGCGGTGCTGCTGGGCGTGGCGATGGCCGCGACGGGCATCTGGCAACGGGCCTCAGACTGGACTTTTGGCGCCTGGGGGCTGATTCCGGCGGAGTTTGTGGCGGCGTTTCAGGGCAGCGTCGAGTGGTGGCAGCCTCCGCTGATCACGCCGCTGACCTCGCTGTTTATGCACGCCGGCTGGCCGCACTTGATCGGCAACCTGATCTATTGGGCCCTGTTCGCTCCCCGCGTAGAAAGTCGGATCGGCGCGCTGGGCTTTGCGTCGCTGCTGCTGGGCTGCGGCGTGCTGGCAAACCTTTACTCGGTCTGGCTCGAACCCGAGGGCCTGGCGCCGCTGGTCGGGATGAGCGGGATGGTTTCAGCCTGCATGGGTGCATTCCTCGGGCTGTTTCCCCGCTCGAAAGTGGGCGTCATCCTGCCTCTCGGGCTATACCTTCAGTTCCTGCGCATCCCCGCGATCGCGCTGATTGGCTCGTGGTTTGGATTCCAGGTGTTATACACTTTTTTCGGTGACGCGCTTGGCACCGTGGCCTGGTGGACCCATATCGCAGGCTTTGTGAGCGGACTGATCCTTGCGATCCCGCTCAGCTTTCTCACGCCCGCCGTTGCGCAGCGCGAGCGCTGACCTGCATCGGGAAACGCGCCGGCATCGTGCGCAGTAGCAAGGACAGAACATGGCCAAAAACACGCTCTATAAAGTCATCTTTCTCAACCACGGGAAGGTCTACGAACTGTTTGCCCGCAGCGCCAGCGCCAGTGGCCTCTATGGCTTCGTTGAAATCGGCGAGCTGGTGTTCGAGAGCGGGGAGTCCCTGGTGGTCGACCCCACCGAAGAACGAATCCGGGACGAGTTCAGTGACGTCAAGGTGCTGCACCTGCCCATGCACAGCGTCATTCGCCTGGAAGAGGTGGAAAAGCGCGGCACCTGCCAAATTCGCGATCGCGAGAGCGGCGAGAAGATCACACCCTTTCCGCTGTCAGCCCCGACCGGCCGCAGCGAAAGCTAAACCATACCGTGGATACTAGTAGGCTGTTGAAAAAGCCTTCCCTGGCCCATTTTTTTACTATGGCAACAACGCCATTGAAAATGCCGGCACGTCCATGTGCCGGATGCAGCGCGCCGAAAAACTTCGGTTTTTAGCGCGCCGCTAGTTCGACGCAGCTCCGGCCGGTTGCCCGGCGAAGTCCGACTGCCGCAATAGCTTCGTCGCCTCCAGCAGCGCCCGGTCGATGCCGTCGGGCCCCGGCTTGCTCTCCATAGCGATATCAGGCTCGATGCCCGTACCGTGGATCGATACGCCAGATGGCGTGTAATACCGCGCGGTTGTGAGCTTGATGGCGCCGCCGTTGCGCAGCGGTAGCACGGTCTGCACCGATCCTTTGCCAAAACTCTTCTCCCCGAGCAGCGTCGCCCGGCCGTGATCTTTCAGTGCGCCGGCGACAATCTCTGACGCGGACGCGCTGACCTTGTCGAGCAGCAGCACGATCGGCGCACCCTCGAGCGCGTCGTCTGCATCCGACTGGTAGGTCGCCAGGTCAGCGCCGTCTCGGCCGCGGGTGGAAACGATGTCGCCCCGGCTCAGAAACAGGTCGCTGACGCCAACCGCTGCCGACAGCACGCCGCCCGGGTTGCCGCGCAGGTCGAGGATCAATCCCCCGAGCGGTGCGCCATGGCCCGCCTCGAGTTCGGCCAGGGTGTCGGCGACCCGGCCAGCCGTTCCCGTCTGAAAATTCCCGATCTTCAGGTAGGCGAGGCCACCGTCCAGCAGCTCACCGTGCACGGCGATGATTCGAATTACCTCACGGCGCAGAGTCATGCGGCGGTCTGCCTGACCCTCACGCCCAACCGTGATGGTCACCTTGGTATCCGCAGGTCCACGGACCCGCTCGAGCGCGCTGCGGGGCCCGGCTTTGGTAATGGGGATGCCCTCCACTTCGCGAATGGTGTCGCCGCGGACGATGCCCGCTCTCGCGGCGGGTCCTTCCTCGGTGACCGCGACCACCGCCAGCTCACCGTCGCGCCAGTCGACCTCGATGCCGATGCCGCCGTACCGACCCTGACTGTCACTCTCGAGCCGCCGGTATTGGTCAGCGTCCAGGTAAACGGTATGCCGATCCAGTCCGGACAGCATGCCGCGGATGGCGTCTTCCAGCAGGTCAGCATCCGCCGTATCGTCGACGTAATCTCGCTGCACGTGACCCATCACGTCCGTCAGCGTGCGCATCTGCATCAGGGTCAGCGCCATATCATCAGGCGGCGCGGCCACCGCGCGGCTGGTGCACACCGCGGCGACGACAAGCGCCAGAATCATCGTTGTGACGCACCAATCTCGGGTGGCTGGACGCCTCACGATGCTTATAGAGGAGCGGCTCGCGGTCTGTCCGCGAACGTCGTGCTGGCTTCGACTTCGGTGGTTTGGCATTGCGCGGTTCCTCGCGTGTGCTTAGCTGGCAGGGCCACTACCCCTGTCTCTAACGTCGGCCCAGGATCATCGGGGCTTTATCCATAGACCGCGCTAGGGCACAAAAAGATTCATCCAGCGCGGCTGGGCTGTGGCACACTCCGTGCCATGACCGATCCTGACTATCGTTCGAGCAAGCTCATCGACCCGGCGGAGCGCCTGATTTTTGCCCTCGATGTGCCCCATCGCAGCGACGCTTTAGCGCTCGTAGACCAGCTTGGAGACGCGGTACGTTTCTACAAACTTGGGCTTGAGTTTTTTCTGAGCGGCAGCTTCTTTCCGGTACTGGAAGAGCTCTGCAGCCGCGACAAGAAAATTTTTGTCGACCTCAAGCTATTCGATATTCCGGCAACCGTTGCCGGCGCGGTCCGGCAGCTGAACCAATACCCCATCGACCTCACCACCGTGCATGGCAACGACGCCATGCTGCGGGCCGCAGCGGAGGCGGCCGATTCGCTGAAGGTTCTGGGTGTGACCGCCCTGACCAGCCTGGACCGCGGTGATCTCGACGACCTGGGGTTCAGCTGCAGTGTCGAAGACCTGGTGCTGTCCCGGGCTCGCCGCGCGCTGGAGGCCGGCTGCGCCGGCGTGGTGTCCTCGGGGCTTGAGGCCACGCGACTGCGCGAGAACCTCGACCACAAGCTGCTGGTTGTTTGCCCCGGCATTCGGCCGGTGGCCAACACCGACGACCAGCAGCGCACCGTCGACGTGGCGCAGGCGTTGCGCAATGGCGCTGACTACCTGGTCATCGGCAGGCCCATCCGAGCCGCCGACGACCCTCGGGGTGCTGCCAGCGCCATCGTGGAGACAATCCACTCAGTGTTCGATTCACCCTGACACGGTCCGATGCTCGCAAAACGGCTCTACGAGACCGCTTCGACGGCCTTCGCCGTCAACCATCCCAGGTAAGCCAGGTAGCCGGCGAGCAGCGCCGCCCCCTCAAACCGATTGATTCGACCGCCGCCACCGCGGCGATAGCCGAACACCAGCAGCGCAACCGTCATCACCAGCATGGTCGGGAGGTCGCGGTCCAGCACAGCTGGCGAAACCGGCACCGGGGCGATGCTGCCGGCCAGGCCGACCACCACCAGCGAGTTAAACAGATTCGATCCGAGCACGTTGCCCAGCGCAATCTCGTGCTCGTTTTTTCTGACCGCCACCAAAGAAGCCGCCAGTTCAGGCAGAGAGGTGCCAACAGCGACCACCGTCAGGCCGATCACCAGTTCACTGACGCCCAGACCGGTGGCGACACCCACCGCGCCCCAAACCAGGAACCGGGCGCTGACGATCAGCAGCATCAGACCCACCGACAGCTTGAGCAGCGCCTGCCTGAGCGGCAGCAGACGGCTGGTGATCTCCTCCCGCACCTCTAGACCCAACGCGTCCACCGTGCGCAGCTTGCTGCTGGCGTACACCGACCAGCCGAGAAAAGCGCCAAAAACCCCGAGCAGCAGCAGCCCGTCGAGGCGACTAAGCGTACCGCTGTGGAGCATCCAGCCGAGGAGACCCGTGACCAGCAAAAGAAACGGGAGCTCCTGTCGCAGCACCTTTGACTCGACGCTGATCGGTTTGAGCAGCGCCACCAGCCCCAGGATGAGACCGATGTTCGCGACGTTGGACCCCATGGCGTTGCCGAGAGCCAAAGCCGGCGTACCGTCCAGGGCTGACTGAACGGACACCACAATCTCCGGGGCTGAGGTGCCAAAGCCGACGATCAGCATCCCGATCAGCAGCGGCGACATACCGGCGTGGCTGGCGGTGGCCGCAGCGCCTTCGACAAACCAGCTGGCGGACGCCATGAGCACCAGCAGGCCACCTGCGATAGCGAGGAGCTCGAGCGTCATCGAGCCCCCGGCTCAAACGAGCGCACGGACGCAAAGTCGCCGGTAACCAGGCAGACGAAAACGAGGAAGCGACATTCGGCGTAGCTGTCGGTCGAGGAGGTAGAAGAAATGAGTCCCGCATCCCGCGGTGGCGGCATCAGACCGGCAAATTACCACTCTTTGGCGGGACCCAGAGCCAAATGCGGGAAATTTTTGCGGCTGGCCAGGGCTGTTGGTGGCGTTTTTGTCCGCGAATCCGAAAAGGATCACGGAAATATTGGGATTTTCAGCTTACTTAGAGTGTTTTTCTAAGTATTTTCTCAGAAAATGATTGTAAGCCACTCAAAAATATATAAAATACCCGAAAACCAATAAACGAAGGGAATCGGAGGGGATAGCCTTCGGGCCATCCATTACTGCCCCGGCGAAGGCCGGGGTTTTTTGTGTCCGATGTCTACAGGGTCGCTCAGGCGTCCCAGTCCAGGTCCAGATCGACGTTGACCAGGTCCTCGTCATCCAGGAGTGCCGCCACGTCCTCCGGGTCGAGCTGGCCGGCGATGTTAACCAGCACCGCCTCCGCTTCATCGTCCATCGCGATGACGGTAATGCCTTCCAGCATGTCCTCGCTGCCCTTGACCAGGACATGGACCCAGCTGTCGGGCTCGATAACCTTGGCGAAACGCTCCCATCCCTCACCCATAAGGTCGCGAACAACGCGGTTGGCCTGAGCCTGGTAGTCACGCCGCTGGCTCACCTCAAAGACCTTAACCCGGACGCTTTCGACCTTGCTAAGCACCTCGAGATCCTCGTCCCCTTCGGCCGCCGCCTGGGCCCAGCTCAGCAGCCAGCCGCCGATCTGGATATCGACGGTCACATTCGTTTCATCAAAGCCTGCCAGCGTTGCGAAGTCGATTTTTCCGGGATGGCGCGACTGCGCCAGCGCCAGCGTTGAAACAGTCAGCAGGGCGCAAAAAGCGCCGGTAATCATTTTTTTCATGGTGAATCCTCAGCCTGTGTGAAAGGGATACGCTCAGCGTGAGATTCGGTTACAGGGCCCGCACATTATTTTGAATGTGTACGTGGCCCCTGGCTCTAAGGACCGGGGCGGTTTGCGAAGCGCCCGCCGATCGCTGAAAATGGTTGTCCACCACAGCACCGCTCTGCATGGCGACCCACCTCACACCCAGACGTTCTTCCGCGCGCTTGTCGGACTCCCTGTTCGGCCGACTGCTGCGCGCCCTGGTGAAAGAAAAGGTCATGCCGCGGGAGCCGGCCATCGACCCGGATCGACCGATCTGTTACGTGATTGAGTCGGACGCGCTGTCAAACCTGCTGATTTTGCAGAAAGCGTGTCGGGATCGTGGCCTGCCGCTCCCGCTCGACCCACTGGACCTGGAAAACGAGCAGCCGTCCGATCGACGGGTGATCGGTCTGCAGACTCTGCGAGGCCTGTTGTTCCGACGACCCGACTGGCGGCCGCATCTGCAGGAGCTCAACGCCATGACCCGGGTGCTGGAGGCTCGGCCAGACCTGGATCTGCAGCTGGTCCCCGTGTCGATTTTCCTCGGTCGTCGGCCGGATAAGGAAACCGGATTCTTCCGTATCCTGTTTTCGGAAAACTGGACCGTCGCGGGCCGGCTTCGCCGTCTCCTGGCGCTGCTGCTCCACGGTCGCAACACGCTGCTCCAGTTTTCACAGCCTATCGAGCTGCGCGAGGCGCTGGACGAAAATCTCGGCCGCCCCCGAACCGTCAGAAAGATCTCGCGGCTGCTGCGAGTGCACTTTCGCCGGCGGCGGACCGCCGTGGTGGGACCCGACCTGTCCCACCGTCGCACCGCGCTCGATCAAATTCTGCGCACCCGCAAGGTGCGCGACGCGATCCGTACGGAAGCCGATAAAAACAGCCAGCCGATCCGACGCGTGCGCCGCCGTGCGGCGGGCTACGCGAGGGAAATTGCCGCCGACTATTCGCACACCATGATCCTGATCATGTCACGGCTGCTCGGCTGGTTCTGGAATCGGATTTATGACGGCGTTCACGTCCACAACGAACAGCATCTGGATGAGGTACCGCCGGGGGCAGAGATCATTTACGTGCCCTGCCACCGTAGTCATATCGACTATCTGCTGGTGTCGTATCTGGTTTACCACTCGGGCTTTGCGGTGCCGCATATCGCCGCCGGCGTGAATCTGAACATGCCCGTGGTCGGCTCCGTGATCCGCCGCTGCGGTGCTTTTTATCTGCGCCGGAGCTTTCGGGCGAACGCGCTCTACTCCACCGTCTTCACCGAGTACCTGGACACCATCTTTTCGCGCGGTGTGTCGCTCGAGTATTTCATCGAGGGTACCCGCAGCCGCACCGGGCGGCTGCTCAAGCCCCGCACCGGCATGCTGTCGATGACGGTTCGAAGCTACCTGCGCCACCAGGAGCGCCCGGTGGTTTTTGTGCCGGTATATTTCGGCTATGAGCAGCTGGTTGAAGGCGACTCCTATCTGGGCGAGCTGTCAGGCGGACGCAAGAAGAAAGAGACCTTATCCGGGCTTATCCGCTCCTTCTCGATCCTCAAGAAGAAGTTCGGGCAGATGCATGTGAGCTACGGTAAACCGGTGCTGCTGGCCGACCACCTCGACCAGCAGGAGCCGCAGTGGCGCGAGCTGATTCCCACCGACGACCAGCGACCGCCCTGGCTCGCCGGCGCCGTCGACCAGCTTGGCGATCGCATCATGCGCCGGATCAACTCCGCCGCGGTGGTCAATCCGATGAACCTGCTGGCCATCGCGCTGCTTTCGAGTCCGCGTAACGCGATGGCGGTCGATGACCTGGAATCCCAGATCGATCTGCTGCGCGAGCTGCTGATTCGTCTGCCGCTGTCGCCTCACGCTGCGGTGACCGACCTCACCGGCCGAGAGGTGATCGAATACTGCGATCAATTCGGGCTGGTCGAGCGGCGCAGCGATAGCCTCGGCGACATGGTGGTCTGCAGCGAAAAGAACGCCTGGCTGCTGTCGTACTTTCGTAATAATTCGCTGCACGCAGTGGCCCTTTACTCCTGGTGCGCCTGCGTATTTCGCAACAACATGAGCTTTCGGCGGGAGGACTTTGAGCGCATGGCGCGCGTGCTCTACCCGTTCCTTAAAGACGAGCTGTTCCTGCCCTGGACCGGCGAAGAGTTTTTAGAAGCGTGCGACAAGTGTTTGGCACAGTTTCGCCAGCTAGGCCTGCTGGTGGCCTCCGAGCAGCCGGACGTGCTGCAGCGGGTTCGCGGCGAAACGCTGCAGGCGCTGCAGCTCTCGATGCTCAGCCAGCCGATCTTCTCCTCGCTGGAGCGCTTCTACATCACTGTCGCGCTGCTGGTGAAAAACGGCCCGGGCACGATGACGGCCTCGGAGCTGGAGAACCAGTGTCACCACACCGCCAAACGCCTGGCTGTTACAGTCGCTTTCGAAACGCCCGAATTCTTCGACAAGGCCCTGTTCAGAAACTTCATCCGGATCCTGCGCCGCGAGGGTGTGCTCACCACCTCCGAGGACGGCAAGCTGGTGTTCAACGAGGCGCTAGAAATTGTGATCCGAGACGCCAAGACGGTCCTGAGCAAAGAGGTCAGGCACAACATCTGGCGTCTCTCGCCGGCTCCTAAGCCGGTAGAGGAGATGGCGGCCTAGGCGTCGATATCGGGGATCAGCTGGCTTTCCAGAATCGTGATCTGATCGCGCAGCTTGAGCTTGCGTTTCTTCAGGCGGCGAATGTTGAGCTCATCAGCGCCGGTCTGACCCATAGACTCGATGGCCTGATCCAGTGCGCGATGTTCCAGCCTCAGCTCCGACAGTCGCCCCGCCAACGTATGATCGGTTTCAGCCACCTTCGGGCGCAGCCAGCGCCATCATATCGGCGCGGAGCTGCTCAGCGACGGCATCCATGGCTTTGGCAAGCCCCTCGGCAGCGCGATCTTTTTCTGCCAGCATTGCCTCAGTGTCTTTAAAGGCATAGGAGCTGTCGGCATCCAGCGTGATCGTCGCCTCGTCGGCATCCAGCGGGTTGTACTCAACCCGGGTCAGATAGACCTCGTCCAGCGTTTTGGCATCCAGCAGGCGGGCGCCGACGTGGAGCGTCGGCAGGTAATCCTGGTTGATCGACGGCGCGATGTACCCGACGACATCGATGTAGACGTCCAGCAGGAAATCGACCGGCTCGTTTTTCGGCGGCCGGCGTTCGAAGCGACCCGGCGCCACCTCACCCAACACGTTATCGATCGTTCGCTTGAACTCGATTTCCTTGAGGTTCAGCCGCGACTCGACGAACGCCTCGCGCAGGCGCCGGTCCACCTCCTCGCGGTAGGCGAAGTCCGCCTCAGTCAGCGCCTCAACCAGCCGCTTCTGACGAGTCTGTTCACCCTTGAAGACTGCCAGCCGGCCGGCCGTCCCCGCAAAGCCGATGGGGTTGTCGTCGACCCGGGCCTCTAACTTCTGCTGCATATTGATCGGCAGCACGCCGATAACGGCGCCTTGTTTTGCGGTGTCGGTGCTGAGCTCGGTGCGTGTCGCCGGTGCGCTGCATCCGACAAGCGCCAGCAGCAGCAGGATACTGAATCTCATTTGGGCGGTTCCCCATCAGGCATGCTGTCGCTACCATATACGCGCACCCAGGCCTTGTCTACGAAGGCCCGCCGTGCCGTCTGATCGATGCCCTCACCATCCGGGAAAACCACCTTGACCACCACCGAACGCAAAGCAAGATACCAGCAGGGCAAGCTCCAGCAGCGCCTGCGCCGCGCCACGGGTAAAGCGATCATGGACTACCAGATGATCGGTGACGGCGACCGGGTCATGGTGTGTCTTTCCGGCGGCAAAGATTCTTACACGCTGCTCGACATGCTGCTTGCGCTGCAGAAGAAGGCGCCGGTGTCATTTGAGCTGATTGCGGTCAACCTGGATCAGAAGCAGCCGGGTTTTCCTGAGCACGTGCTGCCCGACTATCTGGGTGAACTGGGGATCCCTTTTCACATCATCGAGCAGGACACCTACAGCACGGTGCTGTCGGTGGTGCCCGATGGCAAGACGTTTTGCGGCCTGTGTTCCCGGCTGCGGCGGGGGGCTCTGTACACGTGGGCCAGTCAGAACGGCATCACCAAGATTGCGCTGGGCCATCACCGGGATGACATTATTGAAACGCTGTTCCTCAATCTGTTTTTTGGCGGATCACTGAAAGCCATGCCGCCGAAGCTCAAGTCGGATGACGGCCGCCACATCGTGATTCGACCCCTGGCCTACTGCCGGGAGACCGATATCGAGGCGTACGCCGCCGGGCGCAACTTCCCGATCATTCCCTGCAACCTGTGCGGCACCCAGCCCAACATGCAGCGCCAGGCCATCAAGCTGATGCTAAAGGACTGGGCGCGCATTCATCCCGGACGCATCGAGAGCATCTTCGGCGCCATCGGCAACGTCGCCCCGTCACAGCTGGCCGACCGGACGTTGTTCGACTTTGCGGCGCTGGAGGCCAACGACAATGCCGGAGACTGGCTGATGCCCGGACAGGAAGCGGCAGAATCCGATCTCAGCAACGCAGACCCGATACGCTAGTTAATCTCTGAAGCTGGATCGTTCCGGTGCCGTCCGCACCGTCGTAGCTGAACTCCAGCTGCTGGCAGTCGAGAAAGCGAAGCGTCACCGAACCCCACGATTCCCGCTGCACGTCGTTGCGGTCAAAGGCCGGACCAAAATCGGCACCGCTGGTGCGAATCACGGGTATCGTCAGCTCGCGGGCACCGGCCGGCAGCGGGGCGCTGCCGATGAGCCACTGCTGGCGACCGGCCAGGTACGTGTACCAGCTCACGACCAGCGCCCGGCCCTCGGGCCCTTCACTAACCTCGACGATCACACCTTCACCGTCTCGGACGCGATTAAACCAGCTGCCGGCGTGGCGGGCCGAAATCTGCTGAAACGTCGGCACACCGTATTCGGCCGGGCTGTAGGCGGGATAGTCCAGCGTTCGGCGAAACTGGACGTCCTGGATGATCAGGGTCAGCTCATCGTCAAAATCGATCCCGGCGTTGTCGGTGGCCGGGCTGGACTCCACCACCAGGCGCAGCCCGGGACCCTGGGCAGCGTCCGGGCTCTGTATCAGCTGCCGACCCGAGTCGTCCTGGGTCAGCGTGTTGGCCTCCGAGGCGACCCGCACCGGCACCTGGACATCGTTCTGGACCAGGTCGACCAGGGGCGCGAGCGGCAGGCCACCCTGAGGCGTGATTTCGATCAGCAGCGCGGAGCCGTTGGTATGGCAGGGTACCCGCCATGACCGGATCTGCACGGGGACCGAAATGCCTCGCGGCGCGGTGGCGTCAGGCAAGACGGCTGAATATTCGAAAAGGATGGTGCCCTCTACGTAGCTGTTGGCAAGCGTCGGCAGCGGGCCTGGCTCAAAACAGCTTGGCGGGTAGGCGTTCTGGGCGAGTGCGGGGACCGCAACGCTGATCATCAGGGCCAGCGCAGCCCGGAGGTTTCTACGGCGCAGACCCCTAGGGGCCCGGTTGGAAAACGGCATGACAAGATATTACCGCACAAGCGCCTTTTCTGCTGAAATAGCCGCTTTCCACGAAAGGCCATCCGGTGTTTTCCAACCTCAGTATCTACGCCGCCCGTTTGCCGGGTCTGGCGCCCGAACAGCTCGCCGAACAGCTCTCGGCCGGCGTCCTCAGCCCCTGTGGCCGGCTCGAGCCCGGCTCTGCCGGCTGGGTCTCACCCTACGGACGAGATTCCGACGTGCTAACCCACATCGTCGGCCGCTGCGCGCTGTTTCGTTTCGGGATCGAGGAGAAAGTCCTGCCTCCCGCCGTCATAAAAGAGGCGGTCAGTCAGCGGCTGCTCGAAGCTGAAAAAAAGACCGGGCAGCGGGCCGCCCGCGCTGAGAAACTCCGCGTCAAAGACGAGGTGCTGATGGACCTTCTGCCGCGCGCGTTCGTCAAACCGAGACACGTGGATGCCTTTCTCGACCTCGAGGATGGCTGGCTGGTGGTGGACACCGCCAGCCGTAAAATCGCCGAGGATCTGCTGGGGCTGCTGCGCATGAACGTGACCGGTATCACCATCACCGCACCCGACGCCAAACCCGCTATCTGCCGCAAGCTCACCGCCTGGCTCCAGAGCGGCGACGCACCCCAGGGCTTCACGCTCGGAGAAGAGTGTGATCTGCGCGACGAACGCGACGCCAGCGCCACCATCCGCTGCCGACGCCAGGAGCTTGAGCGATCGGATATCCGGCGTCACGTGGAGCAGGGTATGCAGGCCTTTAGGCTCGGCCTGGTCTGGCAGGAGCGGCTGAGCTTCAGCGTGACCGAAGAGCTTTCGCTGCTGCGGGTTAAGGCGTTGGATCAGGTGCAAAGCCAGCTGAGTGACATCCGATCCGAAACGGCGCTTGAGGAACTGGACGCGAGATTCGCGCTCTTTTCGCTGGAGTTTCGGGCCCTGCTGGAGCAGCTTTGCGGCGTGCTGGACTGGCCGGGAGCAGCGGAAGACTAGCCGGTCGAAGCTGGCCCCAACGATAAAACGGCCGAGCGTTGGACCTCAAACATTCTTTGTTAGAATGGCGGCTGTTTACGTAGACACACATCTTCTCACGGAGACTCCCCTATGAAGCGTCAAAACTTTTTTCTGATCCTGCTGGCCACGCTGCTGACGCTGGCACTGACCGCCTGTGGTGGTGATGATGGCAGTTCCGGCAGCGGTTCCATGGCTGAGAAAGCGGCCGACAGCGTTGAGGAAGCGGCGGCCGAGGTGGCTGACGCGGTCGAGGACGGCGCCGACGCTGCAGCCGATATGGCCAGCGAAGCCGGTGATGCGGCCACCGACATGGCCGGCGATGCGATGGACGCCATGAGCGATGCTGGCGATGCCGCGGCTGGGATGGCCGAAGACGCCGGCGATGCCGCCATGGATATGGCTGACGATGCGATAAACGAAGCCAAAGACATGGCCGGCGCCGCGATGGACGAAGCCAAGGACATGGCCGGTGACGCCATGGACGAAGCCAAAGACATGGCCAGCGATGCCGGCGATGCAGCTGCCGGCGCGGCCGCCGGGGCTGCGGCGGGCGTGATGGGCAAAGCTGAAGAGGTTGCCAACGTCGCGGCTGGCTGCACCCTGGACATCGAGGCGGGCGACACGATCGCCTACAGCACCAACGAATTGGCCGCCCCGGCGGGCTGCGACGCGGTGACCGTGACCCTCACCCATACCGGTCAGTTTCCCAAAGAGGCCATGGGCCACAACTGGGTCCTGCTGCCCACGGACGCCATCGATTCGGTCGCAAACGCCTCGATGGCGGTGGGCCCCACCGGCAACTACGTGCCCGATGACGATCGCATTATTGCTGCTACCAAGCTGATTGGCGGCGGCGAGTCGGCAAGCATCAGCTTTTCGCTGGAAGGCCTGTCAGGCACCTACTCGTACATCTGCACGTTCCCAGGACACTGGGCTGTGATGCGCGGTACGTTCACCGTCGGCGGCTGACTCCAGCCGGTCTGGCGGGCTGCTACCCGCTCGCCTAACTCGCAAGGAAGACCCCGGGCTCAACGTCCGGGGTTTTTATGTGGGCCTTGCAACTCGTCGCTCCCGCTCATAGGCAAGAGCAGCGTCTGCAGCACCTGCTCGCCTACCTGATGGCCCAGACGGTTGCCTTCGATCGAGTCATAGCGAAAGTGAATCCCCAGGTAGACCCGTGATAGGGCGCATTCCATGGCCGCCTCGGAGAAGCTGTTGAATTGACGACCCGGAGGTTCCATCGGGCGCTTACCGGATAGAGGTCCAGCCATGTCCACCTCTGCGGTGATCATAGTGAACGCCATATCGTCCCCAAACGTTTCTGCCAGCGCACTCATCGCTGCCGCGCACGCGGTGCCGTGAGCTGACGGGTAGGAGGGAAATGCGTAAGTGTGGCCATGGGTATTGTTCCAGTCGGGGTCCGCGCTAGTCGCCGGATTACCGTCATTTTCCGCCCAGCGTATCGCCGTGTAGGGTCGCCAGTGATTGTAGAAAAATTTGTTGTTAAACGAGCTGACGTAGGCGTCGAAGACGGCCACGTTCAGCAGCGCAAAGAGGCGGTTAGCCGTTACGCCGGTCAGGCCCCGCTCGAGGGTCAGTCGGCGAGCCAGCCGATTGTGGGAGTTCTCAGCGAAATCCTTCCACCAGAGCGCCAAATGCGTCTGATCGGGACTTCGTTCATCGCTCAGATCCCGCCCGACCCGCTTCACCTCGTCGAAGGCTTCAGCATAGGCCGGCCCGTCAATCGCTGGCGGCGGCGGCACCCGTAGGCTCGCGGGTGCGTTTATGGCAAAAGGCTCTGCTTCCGCCCAACCGGCCCCGAATACGAACCCTTCCGGCGTGCCGCTGTGGTCGGAGAACTCGGCATAAACGCCGGGCGCCATCGGGTGCCAGCGGTATTCCGCCTCGCCGTCCCAACCATCACCGGCCCTCGCGGCCAGGATGGCTGCCGCCGCCCGATCGCCGAGCTCAAGGCCAAGCGTCCGGGCGCGGCCCTGAGGCACATCCGCCAGCCACCGTTCGCGTTCGGTCGACCAACGCTGCACTTGGTCCGGGTACTGTGAGCGGGCCAGCGCAAAGGCGGCTTGGGTTAAGGCCGAGAGGGGGTCGGCCTCCGGTTCCGGATGATTGAGCCGATACGGCTGGAAGCGCGGCTGAATGTTGCTCAGCGCATCATGGATAGCCAGATGCATCAGCGTTGCGGTACGAAGGCCTTTGAGCGTGAGGAACCCGTCTTCCGCTTCGGCGGTCTCCATCACCAGCTGATTCCAGCGCACCACAGGCTCCGACGTCAGGGGTGTCGGTTTGGTGGTTCCTCTCACGCTGCAGGCGGTCGCGAGCACGAAGGTCAGCCATAGGCTGATGATGATGTTCCTCATGATTGCCGAGCCTCTGGATGCTTGGTCCTTCAACCTAGATTGCCGCGCCGCGTTTTTCCACTACTGTTTCTGTAGTTGCACTGGCAGCCGACGCCCTAGAAAATCGTCTCATGAACAAGGGATATGGGCAGTACTGCCCCTTGGCGCTGGCGGCGGAAATACTTTCTCAGCGGTGGACGATTCTGGTGATCAGCCGGCTCATCGATGGGTGCACCCGCTTCAATGAAATTCATCGCGGCCTGCCGCGGATGTCACCCACGCTGCTGACCAAGCGTCTCGCGGAGCTGGAAAACGCTGGCCTCGTAAAGCGACAAAAAGAACGCGGTCGCGATCGCTACCGCTATCTCCTCACCCCAAGCGGCGAAGAGCTCGAGGAGATCGTGATGCAGATGGCAGTCTGGGGGCAACGCTGGGCTCGAGACATGACCACCGATGATCTCGACCCAGCATTCCTGGCGTGGAGCATGCACTTGAGGCTCGACACCTCAGTGATGCCGCCCGGTCAGACCGTCATGGAGTTTCGTTTTTCGGGTAGCCCGGAACAGCTGGATCGCTTCTGGCTGGTAAAGCAGGCTGACACCGTGCAGATGTGCCTCAGAGATCCGGGCCTGGAGGTTGATTTGCTGGTTCGCGCTGACCTGCGCCGGTTCATCGAAACCTGGCGAGGGTTTCGCAACCTGCGAAAAGAAATCCGGTCAGGCCGTATCAAGCTCGCGGGACCCAAAGAGCTGAAAAACAGCTTTCCTCATTGGCTGCAGCTCAGCACTCTCGCGCCCTACAAGCGTCAGCGATCTGGTCGAGAGCGACGCTTGGTGCGCTGAACGTTAGCCGGCTTATCGAAGCATCCCAAAGTCAGCAAAAGAAAAGGGCCCGCTTGGGCCCTTTCCTTGCTCTCGAACGAAACGGATATATAGCACTCTGGTCAGTCTTGCTTCTTACGGGTTGGGATTCGGCGCGATGCCATGTTCCATGGCCCACAGGTACCAGTTATCGACCACCGTCCCGGAGAGGATAATCCCGATGCCGCCGGTCAACGTGCAGAGAATGGCAAACCACAAGGCCCAGCGATGGATGGACTCGATTGAAGCGTTGAAGCCCATCGTCCAGCGCCAGAACAGCGCGCCGCGTTCAGCACCCGTACCGCGGTCGAAGATCTGCTCCACCTCTTTATGAGCACCGAAGCGGTCGGTCGCCAGGATGGTTGCGCCATGCATGGCAAACAGCAGCGTTGATCCGTAGAGGAAGGCAATGGACAGCATGTGGAACGGGTTGTAGAACAGATTGCCGTACTTCAGCGAAAAGTTCTGCGTCCAGTCCAGGTGCGGGAAGATGCCAAACGGCACCGCTTCGGAGAAGTCGCCCATGGCCAGCGGTCGCAGGAAACCCAGCACCAGGTACAGCCAGATAGCCGAAGCAAACGCCCAGGCGATGTGGGTACCCATTCCCAGCACCTTTGCCCGCAGGTACATGCGCAGCCACCAGAGCAGGATTGACACGGTCAGGAACAGACCGGCCAGCTGCCACCAGCCGCCTTCTTCCAGCGGCGCTAACCCGAGTCCATGCTCAGCGGTCGGCGGATCCAGCGAGAGCCAGAACAGTTGCCTGACAAACTCAATGGGGTTCCAATCGACCTGAGCCAGCATGTTGAGACCGATGATCTCAAAAGCGATAAAGCCGCTGAAGAGCGAGGCCAAAGCCAGCCAGCCGAGGTAGAACGGACCCACCTGGGCATCGCCGAAGGTGCCCAGCAGCCAGCTATCGAACATGCCGGTGCGGGGCCAGTCTTTGTCGGGCCCGACGCTGGCTTCACCGCCAGCAGTGACCTGAACGCGCGAAAAGATATTTTGATATTCCATGGCTTAACGTCCCCTCAGCCCCAGATCGGCAGCTGCCGCCACCACTCCCACCACAGTGGCCAGCCTTTGGTCCAGGCCGGGCCGCTGATGATCATGCACACCGCGCTCCAGAAGCCCGCATTCAGCGCCAGGAACAGGCCCAGCCGATGAATGCCCAGAGACCCAACCGAGTAGCCGATCGCGTCACGGAAGTAGCTGTTCTCGTGCTCAGAGCCCTTGGACAGCTGTCCTTTGCCGGGATTGGCCGCCGACAGAATCAGGCCGCCGTGCATGGCCAGCGCCAGCGTGGTGGTGAAGAAGAAGGTGATGGCAATCATATGAGCCGGGTTGTAGTGGAAGGCGATGTGTGAATAGCCCACCGCGGACACCCAGTCGAGATGACTCATGATGCCGTAAGGGAATCCATAGCCCCAGGCACCCATCAGAATCGGCCGGAACACCACCAGCGTTGCGTAGGCAAAGATGGCCATGCCGAACGTAAACGGCACGTGGTAGCCCATCCCGAGTTTACGGCAGATTTCGACCTCCCTGAGCGCCCAGGAGATGAACGCCCCCAGCGCACAGATGGTGACCACCTGCCAGATCCCACCGTCATTCAGTGGTGCCAGACCCAAGCCATAGCTCACGTCTGGTGGCTTGATGTTGATTAACCAAGGGTTCCAGGTGTCGCCCAGTGCGGCGCCATAGAAAATCATTGCCGAGCCGAGCAGGGCAAAAAACATCGTGGTCACACCAAAAAAACCGACATAACACGGCCCCATCCAGAAATCGAACAGGTCGCCCCCCAACAAGGTGCCGCCGCGCACCCGGTATTTCCTTTCAAAACTGAGCATCGCCATCAGCTCTTAACCTCCAAATTCGGCGTGACAATCACTGTCGTACAGACACCAATAATGGCTGCAGCCCGCGGCCCGGTGCATCGGGCCGCGAGCTGCGGCCAGCTACACAACGGAGATATGCGACAGATCCTCGCGGGTTGCGGAAACCAGCGCTTCTGTAGCGAACTCCGTAGTAGCGTTTGCCCCACTGGGTCCTTCAATCCAGTTAAACCGATCTGTGCTCAGAACGACGAAATGGATAAAAATTGCCAGCGTAAATAAGAAGACCGCAACAGCAACAAGTGCTCTGCGCGGATCGAACATCATCCATACACGCCACATGTTTTAGTCTCCTTATGTCAAGCGCGCTAAGACGCTTTGGGCGACGGCGTTAACGCCGTCAGAAAGTGATGCATAGCCTTCCGGTCCAGGGAACCATGGGCGCCATTGCCACACTAGGAAGTGAGCAACGATTGCAACCACCGTAAACACAACAAATCCCACCATGAACAGCCGATGGAATTCCTGTGCTTCATTTGGGGTAAAGCCCGACATCGAGCCCCCCGTTTCTCCGAAATCAGCCATAGTTTTCTTCCTTATGACTTGGTGGCCTGACGGCCGTTACCGTACAACTCCCGTACGGCAGGGAACATCGCCCGGACGGAGACCAAGGCGAATCCTGTAGCGGCGGCGCATTACCTGCGACCGCCACGAAACCCCTTCAGGCGGAAAACACCATCGCCGTAATGGTGATGGCTTTCAGCCGCGTTTCGCTGAACACCGGTCGATAGCCGCGCGCGCCGGGCGCCCAGGGCTGCCAGCGCCAGCCGGTGGCGGCCGCAACCAGAGCCACCGGGAGCAGCAACGTGAAGCTCACGGCAAAAATCAGTTTGCCGATCAGCGCCTCGTTACGCCGCGGTGCATGGCTGTTGCTGTTATGGTGAGTCGCAAGGTCCATGGTGAAATCCTCGTTTGATTTCGCGGTGTTCAATTCGCGGTTTCTTTTGCTGCCTGCTCAACGCAGGCCACGTCAACGGTGTCGCATTGCCCTAGGCGAGCCGCTTGCTCAGCGGCGTCCCGGACCTTCTTGGCGGCAGAGATCCGCACTAGCACCGGTCGGGCCTCGACAATTTCATCCAGCCGGCGGCGAGCCTCTTCATCCCAGGGCAACGCCTCCTCCAGCCTGGCGGGGGTCTTGTCGACCTGATCGAGATCCGTTCCAAGCGGGAGAATGTGGAACAGGGCATCGAACAGGGCGTTGCACACCTCCTGGACCAGGTAGGTTGCGCCGCTGTAACCCATGAACGGGGTGCCGGTGTGTCGGCGGATGATCGCGCCGGGAAACGATGCCGGAATAAACTGCGTACCGGCACCAACCTCGGCCAGATACATCCGCTCGTTGTAGCTGCCGAACAGCACGAGCGGTGGGTTGCTCGTCAGGGCCTGGCGGACACTCTGGTTTTCCGGCTTTATGCCGGGCTTCCGGGAAGCAGCCAGGGTGCACGGCAAACCCAAATCGTTACAGAGGAAGTTTTCGATGCCGCGGACGTGTGTTTCGTTCGCCACAATCGCAAAGCTGGCGGTGGCAAAAAAGTCCTGGGTCACAGAACGCCAGAGGTCCCACAGCGGCTTGATGGTGGTGTGCTTCTCGCGTTCGATAAACGGCTCGGGGTCGACCTCCAGCAGCTTGCCCAGCTCCCGCAGGAATGCGGTAGTGCTGTTGAGGCCGATGGGTGCCTGCAGATAGGGCCGTTCGAGCTGTTCACAGAGGATGCGCCCGTACTCACGGTACATGCAGATGTTGACCTGCGCGTCCATCAGCTTGGGCACGTCGCTCAGGTGGCTGCCGAGCGGGAATTCCAGGTTTACCTCAGCACCGATACCCTCTACCAGGCGTCGGATCTCGGCAAGGTCGGACGGCATGTTGAAGTAGCCGTAGCTCGGGCCGATGATGTTGACCTTCGGCTTCTCACCCTCTTTGGGTTTGCGCGCTGCCTTGATGCGACCCTTCTTGGGTCCAAACTCCGACCATAACCACGACATCGCACGGTCGGCGCTCTGCCACTGATCCTCGTCGATCGTGCGTGGCAGAAAGCGTTTGATGTTAGTGCCTTCCGGCGTCACGCCGCCGCCGATCATCTCGGCGATGGAACCGGTGACAACCACGGAGGGTTGATCGGGGTCGAGCGTCTCGTGGGCCCGGCGCATGGCACCCTCGGTACCGTGCTGACCCAGCTCCTCTTCGGCCAGCCCCGTGACGGTGATCGGCAGCTCGTGCGGCGGCAGCGCGTCGGTATAGTGCAACACCGACGTCACCGGCAGATTCTCGCAGCCCACGGGACCGTCGATGATCACCTGCAGACCCTTGATTGCCGAAAAGACGTAGACGCTGCCCCAGTAGCCGCCGGCGCGGTCATGATCCTGGACCAACATCAGGCGACCACCGAACTGGCGACGGGATTCTTGGACTTATCCCGGGATTTGGGTCCGTGGATGGCGCCGCGCGACCGTTTTTTGGGCGGTGCTTTCGGCGTATCGGAATAGATACCCGCCGTATCGCCCTGGCCGACGCCTTCAAAGAACGCTTTCATCTGGCCCATCCGCTCCGCCTGGCCCATAGCGCCGTTGATCACCTGCGCCAGGGATGCCGGGCCGGGCATACCCATGAGCGGCCTGGCAGAAATCAGGTTGGTGAAGTAGAGGCCCGGTACCGCCAGCTCTTTGGCTTTCTGCACCACTGGCGTGGTACCGATAGCCAGATCTGGCTGGAACTCTTTCATGGCCGCAACGTCCTGCTCGAGCGATGCCCGGTATTCGACGTGGACGCCCCGAGCTTCGAGCCACTCCCGATCGTCATTCGACCAGGCGGTTTTGGGACACGCCGTGCCGACGTACCTTAAGTCCGCGCCGCACTCCATCAGCAGGCGGCCCACCAGCAGCTCCGAACCCTCGTAACCGGAAAGCGTGATGCGACCCTTGATCGGTGCACCGGCGATAGCGCCCTTCAGGGCCGGCAGGAATTGTGCTTTGGCTTTTCCAATCAGCTCCGCGCTGACGTTGCAGGCCGCACCGATCTTTTCCAGCCACTGCTCGGTGGCGTCGTGGCCCACCGGCGCTGAGCCCACAATCGGCCGACCCGCTGCTTCGAACTCGCGGATGCTCGCGGTGTAAAAAGGATGGATGGCCGCAACAGCGGTGCCGTCCAGCGCACCGTAAAGCTCGCGCCATTCGCGTGTCGGCACCACCGGACCTGCCGCCAGGCCGAGTGGCTCCAGCAGACCGCCGATCGACATCGGGTCAGCCGGGAACATTTCACCCAGCAGCGTGACCGTCGGCCGGCCGTCAGATTTCTGGGCTGGCGCCTGCACGGGGCCTGCCTCGACTTCGGCACGCGCGTATTTCAGCATCGCGCCGGCGAGGATATCTTTGGCTTCGGCATGGGTCGGAACCCCAAAACCCGGTACGTCGATGCCGATGATTCGGACCCCGTTGATCTGCTCGGGCAGCATCTGCAGCGGAACGCCAGAGGCGGTGGGGACGCAGAGGTTGGTGATCACCACGGCGTCGTAATGCTCCGGATCCGCCATCTGGTAGACCGCGTCACGGATATCTTCAAACAGCTTTCCGGTGACCAGCGTTTCGGAGTTGAACGGGACGTAGCCGACGCTGCGACGGGCCCCGTAAAAGTGTGAGGTGAACGTCAGACCGTAGACACAGCAGGCCGAGCCGGACAGGATGGTGGCCGTCCGCCGCATCCGCAGGCCCACCCGCAGCGATCCGAAGGCTGGACACATGCTTTGCGGCTGATCGTGCGGACCGACGGGGTAGTCCGCAGCGTACTGCTCGAGGATCTCGCTCTTGCCGGCAGCTTCCGCCGCCTTCTTGAGCTCGCCGCCCGCATGACAGCCGCCAGCCGCCTGCGCGTCGTTACTCTGAGATTCGGTCATCGGAGTTTTCTGGGTCATCGTCAAACGTTGTCGTAAACCACTTCCAGAGAGGGCTTCGATTTGATCTCTCCGCCCATCATGTCCGCCGCCGTGGCGGGCTGCAGGACCACATCGCGGCCCGTTTCTTCACTGCTGAACAGCCCCAGCAGACCATCCTGATCCAGCGGCTTCGGCTGACGGGGCGGCGCCTCGGCGACGTTGACCGCAAGCTCTTCGAACAGCGGCGCCCAGGGACCCCCGGGCTTGCCAATAATTTCGTAGTTCGCGCTTTTGCGGCGAATGTCTTCGTCAGCGGGAATGGCCGCGAGCACCGGGATCCCGACCGCTTCAGCAAAGGCCTGGGCTTCGCCGGTGCCGTCGTCTTTATTGATGGCCATGCCGGCAACGCCCACGTTGCCGCCGAGCTTGCGGAAGTACTCCACCGCCGAGCAGACGTTGTTGGCCACGTAGAGCGACTGGAGATCATTGGAGCCGACGACAATCACTTTCTGGCACATGTCGCGAGCGATCGGCAGGCCAAAGCCTCCGCACACCACGTCGCCGAGAAAATCGAGCAGCACGTAGTCAAAATCCCACTCGTGAAAACCGAGCTTCTCCATCAGCTCGAAGCCGTGGATGATGCCTCGGCCGCCGCAGCCTCGGCCTACCTCAGGCCCGCCCAGCTCCATGGCGTAAACGCCGTCGCGAGTAAAACACACGTCGCCGATTTCAACCGGCTCGCCGGCGGCCTTTTTGGCGGAGGAAGTTTCGATAATGGTCGGGCAGCTGCGCCCGCCAAACAGCAGGGATGTGGTGTCACTTTTCGGATCACAGCCGATCAGCAGGACCTTCTTCCCCTGCTGGGCCATCATGTAAGAGAGGTTCGAGAGCGTGAAGCTCTTGCCGATCCCACCTTTCCCATAGATCGCAATAATCTGCGTTTCTTTGGCGGGCTCTCCCGTCGGCACCGGGTCGGGCTCAATGGCCGCTTCGTCGCGCAGTCGTGCGTGCACGGGCTGGGTTAGATCGACAGATGGGGTTACCGGTTTGTTGCTGGCACTCATTGAAGATTTCTCCAGTCCAGAATCATTTTCAGGCAGGTCGGCTCGGCAAAAGCCGTTTGATAGGCCGTGGCTGCGTCATCAGGGGTTGCGTGGTGGGTGATCAGCTGGTCCAGATTCAGCGCGCCGTCTTCCACAAGCTGACGCACGCGCTGGAGATCCTGGGGCTGCCACTGCGCGGCAATCCGAATACGCGCTTCTCGCATAAACGCGGGGGCAAAGTTGAAGGTCACGGGCGCGGAATAAAAACCGGCGAGCACCACCTCACCCAGCGGGGCCAGGTTGAACATGACCTTATCCAGAATGGCGCTGTCGCCGCTGACGTCAAAGACGCGCTGGTAATCGCGGCGGGCGTCGCTGTCCGGCTGAATGACGGGATAGCCCTCGTCGCCGGTCATGCGGTCAGCGTTGAGCTCCCACACGGTCGGCGCCGGGCCACCGCAGGCGATCGTCGCGCGGGCGAGCAGTCGCCCGAGTACGCCGTGGCCGATGATCAGCTCGGGCCAGACGGGTTTACCGTCGGGCGCGCAGTAGATGGCATGAACGGCGGTGGCAGCAAGCGCCATCAGGGTGCCCGTTTCGTCCAGCCCCGGCTGGATTTCAAGCGCCTTGGATTGATCCACCAACAGGCGAGACGCGGCGCCACCAAACAGACCGCGAATCTCGCCAAAACACGACGCGCCGGAAACAAAAACCCGCTGACCGATGCGCTCGCGGCACGCGTCGCCGGCGTCGACGATGCGACCGACCGACTCGTAACCCGGAACCAGCGGATAACCCATGCCGGGAAAGTTCGGCATGGTGCCGTCCCACAGCAGGCGCTCGGTGCCGGTGCTGATACCACTGTATTCGACCGCCACAAGCACCTCGTCAGTCTCGGGCTGACGGAGCGCAATCCGCTGTAAATCCAGGCTTCCTGGGGCGTTCATGACAACCGCCAGGGAAGTCACGTCCGAATCCGGCAGAGACTTTTCGGCGGAAGTATGGAGTAAGGAACTCATGAGAAGTGTCAGTTTACGCTGACTAATGACACTGTCAACTTTTTGTTACGTTACCTTCGCCGTCAATTTCGGGCGGCGGACTCGGCTTCTGAACCGTCACCACGCTGGCCATGAGCGGCAGTGCCGTCGGGTGGTGCTCAAACAGCACAAATCCAACGCGCTCCAGGAAACCGCGCAGCTCCTTTAACGACCTCGGACGGCCGCTGCCCATCGCTTTGAAATAGAGCGAGAAGTAGGCACCCGCGATGGCTCGAGCGCCGGTCGTTTCGGCCATGGGCTCAGCGATCAACAGGCGCCCGCCGGGCGGCAGATAGTCAAAAATGCGCCGAAAAAGTGCCATCACCGTCGGGTCGTCATGGTCGTGTACGATCCGAATCAGCGACACAAGATCCGCGCCTTCCGGCAGCGGATCGTCGGCAAAGCTGCCGCCAAAAGCCTCAATGCGGCTGTCATCCTCAGCCAGCTTGCGCCGCGCCAGCTCCGCAACGGGTGGCAAATCAAACAGCTTGAGGTCCAGAGCAGGAAAATGCTCACCCACCTCGGACAAAAAGGTGCCGTCGCCGCCGCCGATATCCAGGAGGCAGCGGTGCAGGCCAAAGTCATACGCAGCGACGACCTGCTCCGCCACCATAATCTGAGACTGAGACATCAGATCGGAATAGCGCTGAGCGGCGTCCGAGGACACGTCCCCGGCAGCGTAGGGCCAGTAGGCAGCGAGCTCCGCCTTGACCTCACCGCGCAGCATGGCGAGCGGATCAGACAGGTCACGATAGAAGTGTTCGTGGTGCCGGATCATCGCCAGCAGGGAGGGATTGGCCAGCAGCACCGCGCCCTGGGGCCCCAAGGCAAACTCATCGCCAACACGCTGAACCAGGCCGGTGGCGGCGGCCGCATCGAGCAAGGCCAGCAGCGCGGGCGCCGGTAGCTGGACGCGGTCGACCAGCTGCACGCCGCTTAACGGGCCGTCTCGAAGGATCTCAAACAGCTCAAGCTGGACACACGCCTGCAGCGTTTGGGAGTAGACAAATCCTGCGACCAGATCAAACAGCGCGCTGGCGCGCTGGCGGACCAGAGGACGCAGCAAGCGCATCGCGCCGACGCGGCTGTGGAAAGCCGGATCAGACAGGCGACGGTTGCGCCAATTGATCCAGGATTTTTGCAGCGACGCTATCAGGACCAGGTGACCCTACTCTTTTATGCGGCCCACCGGAGTCGCGAGTCGAATGGAACGGTCGGTATATCCGAGCTCAGGCAGCAGCGCTGCGCATCAGCGCATGGTCGATAAACGCGCGCGCTTCGACCTCGATCAAGCCCCGCAGCTTCTCCTCACCCGGACAGGCGGGAATCGAATCCATCGCCTCGGTCACCAGCCGCTTGAGGCGCTCTTCCGAGGCACTCATGCCTCGCTCGAGCACCGAGTTGGGCCGGTGAAGGTCGCTGTCACGGCCGATCGGCTTCCCGATCTCTTCCGGGTCGGCTGTCACGTCAAGAATGTCGTCCGCCACCTGATACGCTTCACCCATCCGCCGGCCCAGCATTTCCCAGGGCTCTGCCTCAACGCCGGCGGCTGCCGCACCCAGGGCCGTTGCTGCGACAAACAGCGAACCGGTTTTCTGCCGCTGATAGCGACCCAGCGGCGCCTCAGGCTCACACTCCCAGGCCTGGCCGGCGGCGATCCCGCACGGAGCACCAACCGATGAAGCCAGCACGCCGACAAGCGCTGGCAGCCGTTCCGGATGGTTGGCTGCACCGCGCGCCAGCGTTTCGAACGCCATCACAATCAGCGCGTCACCCGCCAGCACGGCGAGACGTTGTCCGTAGGCCATGTGGACTGACGGTTTGCCGCGCCGGGTCGCGGCATCGTCAAAGCACGGCAGGTCATCATGGACCAGCGATGCACAGTGGATCATCTCAACCGCACAGGCGGCTGAAGCCACCGTTGCCGGATCATCCGCATCGCACGCCTTGGCGACCGCCAGCGTCAGCTTCGGCCGAACTCTCGCGCCACCTGGCATCACCGCATAATTCAGCGCCTCGAGAAATCGGGGCGGACAGCATTCGTCGCTGGCGTTAGCCAGCACCTGCTCGAGCGACGCGTTGATGATTGCGGTTGGATCCATGGGCGCACCGTCAGTAGTTAATTGTTATTGACACTTGTGAGTGTCATGTAGAATAGACACCTGGTCAAGCAGCGTCAACTCGCACCGTTTATGTCCGTTTTTCCGGTTTTCTCCCGCCCGGTACCGCGACGCGGCTATCAGTGGTGGTACGTGGACGCCAGCAGCAGCGACGGCCGCGAGCATCTGGTCATCATCGCTTTTGTCGGCAGCGTCTTTTCGCCCTACTATGCGCGTGCCTGTCGGCGGGTCGAGGCCGATCCGATGGACTACTGTGCCATCAACGCGGCGCTTTATCGAAGCGCCGGCAAGCGATGGGTACTCACGGAAAAGCCTCGTGGATTGATCAGCCGCGGCGACGATCACTTTCAGCTGCACGATTCCAGCCTCCGCTGGAATGGCACACATCTCGACATCGAAATCCGGGAGCGTGGCGTTCCGATCCCCCAGCAGGTGCAAGGGCGGATAACAGTCAATCCGCGCTTCACGACCGACCCTGACCAGGCGCAGATTCATCTGGATCCTCACGAGCGCCATCAGTGGTGGCCTTTTGCGCCTTCGTGTGATGTCACCGTCCAGTTTGATCATCCCGACTGGCAGTGGCGCGGTTCAGGCTACTTCGACACCAACCAGGGCGCGGAACCGCTGCATGAGGGGTTTGAGGTGTGGAACTGGAGCCGCAGCCATCAGGCTGAAGAGACTCTGTTGACCTATAACGCGACTCCCCGCAACAGCGAGGCCAGCTATCTGGCGCTGGCGATCGATCCGCAGGGCAATATCAGTCCGCGGGACATCGCTCCGGCGCAACGCCTCAGGCGCGGACTCTACGGAATGGATGGCGAGGTGCATCTGGCCCAGCCGGTGACGTCGGTAAAAATGCTGGAAGACACCCCTTTTTACACGCGCTCCATGATCGCCGCTGGCGATCAGCAGGTGATGCACGAAAGCCTGTCGCTGCGGCGCTTTCGGCAGGCCTGGGTGCAGTTCCTGCTGCCGTTTAAGACCCGGCGACAGCGCTGACGCTCAGGTGTCCTCGGGTGGCGGCGGTTCGGCGGGCTGTTTGTCCCGCTCTTTGCGCTCCCGCTGGAGGCGAAGCCGCCTTAGGTTATAAAGCTCTAGCAGCGCCAGACCGAGCACGGTTCCCGCTATCCCAAGCTCGATCCAGGCCAGCTTCACCTCGCTCGCGGCGCGGCGGCGTCGACCAGGAACGCCACTTCTTTCAGCGGCGGAGAATAATCGCTGCGGCTACGCCGCACCACGGAAGCCGCCGCCTGCGCCAACAGCGCAATCTTGCGCGACCGCATCACCACGGCCCGCTGCGAAACGCTGTCTAAACCGTTTGCCCGGACAACCGTGCCAATTTCTGAATAAATTCTGCGGGCCGCCTCAATGCCCGGACGGCAGCCGGCGGGAAGCTGATCGATGCCGGCGATCGCGCGCCGGTAGAGTCCGTCAGCCGTGTCGAGAACTTCTGCCACGACCTCTCCTAACGCCTGGCTGAACTTAGGCTTGGAAAGGAACGCATCAACGTCGACGTTCGCCGCGGACAACAGGTCGAGCGGGAGATAAACACGGCCGGCGCGCGCGTCTTCACCCACGTCCCGGGCGATGTTGGTGAGCTGCATGGCCACCCCCAGGTCGCAGGCGCGCGCCAACACCTCGGGTGCCCGGGCGCCCATCAGCATCGCCATCATCACCCCGACGGTACCGGCCACGCGCGCCGCATAGCCGTAGAGTGCGGACATGTTGGGATAGCGACGCTCGTCCACGTCCCATTCGAAACCCTCGATAAGCGCTGCGGGCAAGGTGTATGGAATGCCATAGCGCTGGACCACTTCGGTCAAGGCGCGATCAGCCGCAATCGGCTGCGGGTGACCGGCGTAGATACACTTAAGGCGCGCATAAAGCGCATCGACGGCCGGCGTCGGATCTTCACCCTGAAAATCATCGATGGCGTCGTCCGCCTCGCGGCAAAACGCATACAGCGCTGAAGCCGGATCACGGACCGGTTTTGGCAGCACCATGGAGGCTGCGTAAAACGATTGGGAACCCACTCGCAGCTGCCGCCGACAAATGCGGATGTCAGCAGGATAGCGAAACGTTTTTTGCCAGTTTTGTCTTGTTGTCATTGTGAGCTCCCCTCAGAGCGGTTGATCAGTCCGTGGTCAGCGGCGATGTGATTGAGCAGGGCTGCCACCGACGCCGGCTGCTCCTCATGGGCCAGGTGGCCGAGACCCGGCAGGTGGTGAGTGG
Source organism: Pseudomonadota bacterium (assembly GCA_039033415.1). Classification (NCBI taxonomy): domain Bacteria; kingdom Pseudomonadati; phylum Pseudomonadota; species Pseudomonadota bacterium. Next base: position 40,192 of record JBCCCR010000008.1, read on the forward strand.
CCGCCAGCGCTATACGTCGACCGAGCTGCTCAGCCTGCCGCGGCGGGACGGTCTTGTCGCGGTCGCCCACAAGCAGGTACAGCGGTCGCGGCAGCCCGCGCAGGTCGCGCAGCAGCGGGCGCAGATCCCAGTGGGCCATCATGCGCAGCGTGCCCGAGACGTGCTCCGGTCGCTGGAGCTGTTCCCGATAACGCTCAGCAGCCTCTTCGGTCACCGCAGAACCGGTCTGCTCAAGCAGCCGTTCCACGGCCCCCGCCTGCGACGCCCGGCGGGCCAGCTGTCGGGTCAGCACGCCGCTCTCAGCACACCAGCGCGCGATCGGCATCATCAGGCCCGCCGCGGCGCCGCCGTAGGGCATGAACGCACCGTTGATCGCAACAAGCGCGCGCGGCGCAATCTGCGCATCCAGCGTCAGCCTCGCCGCGAGTGCGGCCCCGGCCGAGTGACCCACGACAAGATCCGGCTCGAAGCCTTCGGTTTCCAAAAGCGCTGCCAGCCCGTCAGCCATCGCGGGCAGCGACGGTCGCCAGCGATCGGGCGCATGGGTGCTGCCATGACCGGGAAGGTCGGGTGCCAGCAGCTGAAAATCTTGGGCGAGCAGTGGCCAAATCCCGTTCCAGGAATGAATGCCGGCACCGGTGCCATGAAGCAGCAGCAGACGAGGCCGGGCCTCTTCCCGAGCGTCATCAGCGCGCATGCGCCAACGAATCCCTCCGGCACTGACCTGGCGAATACCGCCGTTCGACGGCGCGGTCTTGCTGAAAGCGCCCAACGTTGCGGGTCGATCACCCGCTGGCGGAGGGCTTAAGCGGACGTCCGCTGAAAAATGGACTGCGCTGCTCACGGCGCAGACGCCTGCTGCACAGCAGCCGACAGGCTGTGGGCATCCACCCGCGGCAGCACCAGGTAGCTTGCACCCAGCGTATCCGCCAGCTCGCTCGCCTCTTTTCGGGGCCGGCGCGCCACGTCAACCAGCAGCGTGTTGAAGCCTTCAAGACCCAGCTCACCCGCAGCATCCAGCGTCTGGCTGGCTGCTTCGGGGTGGCCGGGCGTGCCGTCTCGACCAACGTTGCCGCGCCCGTCCGTCAGTACCACCAGCACGGGCTGCTGGTGTTTGCGCTGAAGTCCCGCGGCCAGTTCCCGCGCAGCGTCCAGCGCACCTGCCAGCGGCGTTGCGCCACCGCCAGGGAGGTCCGACAGCGCGCGCTTGGCGCGGGCCAGCGATCGCGTGGGCGGCAGGAGGAGCTCCGGTGCGCTGCCGCGAAACGCCAGCAGCGCAACCTGATCGCGACGCACGTAGCAGTCGGCCAACAGCAGCTCAATCGCCCCTTTTACTTCTCCGAGGCGCTGCATCGCCGACGAGCCCGATGCGTCCACCACAAAAACGGTTGTCAGCTGGGTTTTCTGTTTGAACCGCGACACGCGGAAGTCGTCGGTGCGCACCGCCAGGCGGCCTTTCCTGCCGCCGCGCAGGCGCTGCCAGGGCGCCGCGGCTTTGATCGTCGCCAGGAGATTGAGGCGCGGTCCCCGGGAAGCGTGACCGCGGCGAATGCCGATAGGTCGACCACGGGTCGCCGGACGCCGTATCCGCGAACGTCCCCCGGCGCCGGCTCGTCGGCGGTTCTTGCCGCTGCTGAGCGAGGCCAGCAGTCCGGGCGGCAGCACCGCCTTGGCGGCCGCAATCAACATTTCGTCAGGAATCTGGTCCCCGGCCGGCTCCCGGTCGGCCTCTCCTGGGTCGCTATCCGTTTCGGCACGACTATCGGGCGGCTCCGGGGCTTCGGGTTCGGGCTCTTCCGGTGATGGCAGCGTCAGCGCGTGGGGGAGCAACACCAGCCGGGCGGCGTCACCGATCTCTTCGGCTCCAACCGTCTGGAGCTTGCGCAGCCCCGCCAGAGCGCACGCAGCCAGCGCCGCCTGCCGCACCCGACGCAGCGAGGTGATTCCCATGCTGAGCGCCGCGCGATCCAAGGTCGCGATGGCCTGCTCGGCCAGCGGGGGAAGAGCTTCCCGAGCGGCACGGATTTGCGCCTCGGTAAACGGTTCCGCGGGCAATTCATGAAAAGTGTCTGAGAACGAGCGAAACGCCAGCCGGTCGGTCAGACCACCGTCCATGGCCTCGTCATCCTCGAGCGCTTCGTCCAGCGCCAGCGCCACAAACCGCGCCGGCCTTGTGGTTGAAAAGCCGTCGCGTTCCAGTCGATATTCCCCGCGATCCAGCGCCGCGGTCAGGGCGCTTGCCACCTCGCGGCTCTGCCGCTCCGCCATGTTGACAAGCAGCAGGCCGCCGTCAGCTTCCGTTAGCAAACCTTCCTGGAGGATCGGTTTACCCAGCCCAGCACCGTTGGGAGAGGACGCCGCCAGCGACGCTGCCAGATCCAGACCGCCCAGCAACCGTTCCGGGCTGACGCCCAGGGGTAGCCGCACCGCTCGCCGGCCGTCGTTCAACGTGTGCTCGGCGCGGGCCAGCAGCGCGTCCCGGCCAGGTCCCGGCAGGCCGCAGATCTGCAGACCGCCGAGCTTCGGTGCCACCGCCAGCAGCGCCAGCGCCAGCGCGGCGTCGCCGGCCGCGGTCGGTTCGCCGCTCATCCGAAGACCTCTTCGACGGCCCGCTCTACCCGAACCAGGGCCCGCGACTCGTCCAGTGGATTGCGCCGCAGGCGGTGGCCTAACGCGGCGCCCGACATGGTGCGCAAATCTTCCGTCGTGACGGCGTCTCGACCATGATAGGCAGCCAGGGCGCGCGCCGCCCGGATCAGCGTCAGCTCGCCGCGCAGGCCGTCGGTTTCCAGAGCGAGACAGAGCCTCGCGGCATCTTCCAGGACCGCCGTAGGCACCTCTACCGCATCAAGCTTTTCGCGTCCGGTAAGTATTTTTTTTCGGATGGCACCTTCGCGGCGCGCCCAGCGGCGACGGAAGCCGGCGGGATCCCGATCGAAATCGTCGCGCCGCCTGATGACCTCCACGCGCTCGGACAGCTCGGTCGGCGTGGTGATATCGACGGCCAGGCCAAAGCGATCCAGGAGCTGGGGTCGTAGCTCGCCCTCTTCCGGATTACCGCTACCGATCAGGACAAAGCGCGCGGGATGACGCACGCTTAAACCTTCTCGCTCGACGGCATTTTCGCCGGAGGCCGCCACGTCCAGCAGCAGATCCACGAGGTGGTCTTCCAGCAGGTTCACCTCATCGATGTAGAGAAAACCCCGGTTCGCCGCCGCGAGCAAACCGGGCTCAAACGACTTCTCGCCGCGCACCAGCGCCGCTTCGAGGTCCAGCGCGCCGACCACGCGATCTTCGGTTGCCCCCAGCGGCAGATCCACCACAGGGATCGGACGTTTAACGATCGCCTGTTTGTCACCTTTGAACGGCGGATAAAGCCTCGCCGGGCTATCCGGCGGGCGATTATAAGGGCAGCCATTCACCATCTCGATCTTCGGCAGCAGCGCCGCCAGCGCCCGGACGGTTGTGGACTTCCCCGTGCCGCGGTCCCCCAGCACCAGTACGCCGCCGATGCTCGGGTCGACCGCGCTGACCAGCAGCGCCTGTTTCATGGCTTCTTGGCCGACGATCGCAGCAAATGGGAAAACGGTTTTCATCAGCTTGCGGGCGTTCGCTTTGCCGAGCAGTGCTCAGCGGCTTTGGTGAGAGGTCCGGGCAAGCTGCCACAGCTTCCCGTCGGGCACGTCCATCATGAGAAAAATATGTTCCAGCAACGCCAGCGCCGTGAGCGTTGCCAGCAGCAGTGAGCTGCTGACGGCAAAATCGCTGGCGCCCGTCGCGAGGCCCTGCACACACCAGTAGCCGACCAGGGCCAGCCCGGCCGCCACCGAAAGCGGAAACAGCGGGTTCATCCGCCGTCGAGCCATGTAGCTGGCAAGGTAAGACAGGCGCGGCGGCAGGTATTCCAGATGGAAATTCCACACGCCGAGAAAAATATTGAGCTTGGTACTCCAGCGCATCAGCCACAGCAGACAGAAGGTCGCTAACCCGACCTTGTTGGGCTGACCAAGACTCATCCACGCGATGACGCCCGCCGTGCCAATCACGGCCAGCTCGTGCCACAGGCACGCACGTACACCATGCAGAAATCGCTGCCACTGGCTCAGACCCGGCGGGCAGCGCTGCGGTCGCGGGCCGGTGACATAGCCCAGAAAGTAGGTGATTTCGTGCCAGCTCCAGATCGCCAGCGCGGACGTGAAAGCCAGGTACGCGTGAACGCTACTGCTGTTGCCTACCGAATACGCCAGACCCGCAACGCCGAGCATCGCAATCGCGCTGGCCAGCCAGAACGTCGACCCATAGGTACGTTCCGGCAGACCTGTGCGATACAGCGCCAGGATCGTGAACAGCCACCAGCAAGCGGCGGCTGACGCTATGGGCAGGAGTATGCTCATCAGCTACCAGGTGGGCGCCAAACGAACGTTGCTGCGTCGCTCGTTCTTTTTCACCGGCATGAAATACAGCCGAGCGAAAACGCCAAAGGCCTGCAGCCCCAGGCCAGCTCGGCGGACGCGATTGACGATGCCGCCTTCCGCTTTGGCCTTTTCCACCGACGCATTGATCTCCACCAGGCGATCCAGCATCTCCCAGAACCGCGGATTGTCGAGATCGAGCGAAATGGGGAAGATCTGCTCGCTGATGGTGGAGGTGACGTTGAGCACCTCCTTGTCGTAGTCGGTGGGATTCATACCCAGGGCTTTGTGCAGCTCTGGCCGACTGTGATCTCGCACGTACATGGTGGCGAAGACCGCCAGCAGGAAGAACCGAATCCACAGCTTGTTGTGCCCCTTCAGCAGCTTGGGGTCAGCCTTCATGATCAAGGCGAAAACCTCGCCGTGTCGAAACTCATCGTTACACCAGTCCAGGAACCACCGGAAAATCGGGTGGAAGCGTTTATCCGGATTGCGCTCAAGCTGCCGGTAGATCGTGATGTAACGCGCGTAGCCGATTTTCTCCGACAGATATGTAGCGTAGAAAATGTACTTGGGCTTGAAGTACTGATATTTCTTGGCTTTGCGCAGAAAGCCGAGATTTACCGGCATATCGAAGTCGTCGAGACACTTGTTGAGGAATCCCGCGTGCCGCGATTCGTCGCGCGCCATGTGGGCCATCACCTCTTTGATGTCCGGATTATTGACGGCCTTTTGAATGTCTTTATAGAGCACGCAGCCCGAGTACTCGGAGGTGATCGAGGAAATCAGAAAGCCGAGAAATTCTTTTTGCAGGGCCGGCGGCAGGGTTTTGATTTCGTCGAGGAACGCCTCGTCCCGCTGAAAGTGATCGTGGTTGGCGTCACCGCGAAACTCGTCCATCAGCTCATCCCACTCGCGCCGAACCGGCTCGAGATCCAGACGATCCATCGCGTCAAAATCGGTGGTGTAGAAACGGGGTGCGAGCAGCGCCTCCTGTCGAGCCTCCTCGGTGGAGTTGGCGATACCCGTCTTGCGATCTTGCGTACTCATCAGCTCTTCTCCTCGACGGCGGAAAGGCCGCCATCGCCGTCATGAACAGGCAATACATATTTTTCAAAAACAGCCTTGTTGGGGGCACCAAAGGCCCACAGATCGATCACCTGCTCGGTCGTCGGATCGATCAGCAGCAGCTGGCCGCTGGCGTAATGCTCCAGGTGAAAGGGTGAGTCCATCGGATGGCCAGCTTCGCGGCGCGTTTTGCCCAAAGCACGCAGCGTTGCGCGCAGGAACCCGTTGCCGGCCCCCAGCGTTTCGACCGCCTCGCCGGTCTGGGCGTCGGTGACCACCACGGTTCCGTCAAGGCCATCAGCAAAGGTCAGCGATCGAAAGCCGACCATCGCCGTCTGCGGCGAAACCTGGGCGACCGGCTCGGTCCAGGTCGCCGCCAGGGTAAAGGTCATTAGCAGCACAACGCCGATGGCGGTCAGGGGCTTCCACATCATTGCGGCTGGCGAGTGATCATGGGCATGATCATGGTGATGATTGGATTGGTGCCGGTGGCCGTGAACCTGGTGATCCATGATTAGCGCCCTGCCGCAGCCAGCGGAAGATCGGGGTGGGCATCACCCACGGTACCGACGTCTATGGCGCCGCGCTCAGGCGTCATCGCCTTTGCCCTTCCTTCGGTCACCGTCGGCTTGATCGCGTCAACAAAGACCTTTGCCACGTGCTCAACGTCTTCGAGGCACCGCAGGCTCGGCTGCGGCGACAGGAACCGAAATGGGCGCACAAAAGGCCACATCAGGCAGTAGCCAACCCGCTGCCCAGGCATCAGTTTGAGGCAGACGTCGCCGCTACCGTCGCGACTGCGCCGGATTCCCGCGTCCTGAATATGTTTGAAAGGCAGATTGACGGTCATCGGCAGCGCCACGCCAAAGCGCATGACAATGCGCTGGCTGGTGATCGTATAGACCGTCGTGCGGGCAATCAGGTAAGCGAGCAGCTGCAGAATACCAATAGCCGCTACGCCCACAATCGCCAGATTGACCACGGACCCGACGCCGGAGGCTGCGGCGTTTTCCACGCCGCCAGCGTTGGCGTCGATGAGCCGCCATAAGCACAGGAGCACAAAATAGACGGCAACTTTGCGCCAGTGAAACAGGCGCCGAGCCAATAAGGCTCGGGTCGGAGCGCCCCGCCAAAGCAGCGTCTCGCCGTCGGTGAGGTTCTGTTCCAGCTCAACGATGTCGTCCGCTTCGGTCAGCTCGGTCACAGCAGCGGCTCCTGTCGCGTATCGTTGGCGTACAGCGTTCCACCGCCGAAGTAGCCCATGATCTTGTCTTCCTCGAGCCGGGTGATCCGATCGGGATTGCCCAACGCTGGAACCTGAGCAAACTGATTAGCGTTGATCGAGGCGACGTTGATCCGATCGCCCTTGACCCGGGAGAACGTAAAAGGCAATAGGGCGGTATGGTTTTCGGTACCCTCCACCGCCACCTCAAAAAAGACAACCATCGGCTCGCAGCGGTCGACCCAGATATCCACCACCTTGCCGGCCAGCTCGTCATCAGCGCCGTAAACGGGGAAGCCCATCGGATCGGTCCCGGAACGCTGACCCGTACCGATCAAATCGATGCCGGGATTCACCTTAAAGTCCGTGGCAACGCGCATCGGTACGATGCGGTCTTCGCCGTGGATCGTATGGTCCGGCACATCATCTCGATCCGAGTAAGACGCCGGGCCGACGCCGTCCAGCATCGGGTTGCCGGTGGGTTCACCCGGTGCGCCGGGATAGCGGCCGGCTGGCCTTAAGGCGAGCTTACGCTCATTGACTGGACGCGGTACGGTTACCGTTTCGCCATTTTCCAGCTTGAAAGTCTTAGGTGGCGGGGTCATCGGAAAGCCATGCACCTGAACCATTCCGCCGCTGCGGTTGGTCCGATCTGAGTCCAGGGGATAACCCTCGCGCTTGCTCTCGCGGTGCAGGTACAGCACCAGAACAAGGAAGAAAATCCAAAATAGCGTGAATAGGATTTCGACCAGATCAATTTCGTTCATGACAAAACTCCACCTCGTTTAACTGACTTCTCGCTTCGCCGCCGTCAGGCTGTCGAAGATCGCTCTCTCAACATGTTGCTACCCAGGAAACTCCGCCAGGCCGACCGAATCGTCTTCCCCCAGCGGCTCACGCGAGTGCCGAGCCAACGGGCCGATCACTACCAGCGTGACAAACAACAACAGGATTTCGAACTGATAGACGGCGCTGTAGCCGGCGCCGACAGTCGTGAGGGCCGGCCCCAGCAAACCACCCTCGGCCAGCATGCTGACCAGATCGCGGGCACCGCCGCCGGCCGCAACGGCCAGCCCGGCTGACGTCGCCTGGACCGCACCCCAGGCACCTAGCGCCAGACCGTTGCGCTCACCAGCTTCGGCACCATCTCGGTCAGCCAGCTTCATGGCGGCGGTCATCGTGCCGACACCAAACAGTCCGGCGCCAAAGCCAACCAGCGTGACCCCGACGCGAAATAGATTGGTCCAGTAGAACGCCGCCACCAGGGTCAGCATGGCAAAAGCGAGTATGCCAACGAGGGCGCCGTAGCCAGCCAACCGATGCGGATCGATGCCCACCTTTAGCGCGCGGGCGGCACAGGCGAAGGCCAGCAAAGTCCCGAACGCGAAAAGCGCGGTGAGCACAGTGGTTGCGGAGACCGACAGACCGAGTACCTGTCCTCCGAACGGTTCCAGCAGGATGTCCTGCATCGCGAAGCCAAAGGTACCGAGGCCCACCGCGACCAGCAGACGGACGCAGCGGCTGTCGGACGTCAGCTGCCGCCACGCCTCGCGGAATCCTACCCGGGGGCGGTCGGGTCGGGTCAGCTCGCGGTTGCGTGGCTCTTGCTTCCACAAGGCGAGCAGGTTCAGCGCCATCGTGACGATAGCGGCACCCTGAATCACTCTGATCAGCCGCAGCTGGCCGAAGTCGGTCAGCAGCGCACCGAAGATCAGGGCGCTAAAAAACATGCCGACCAGCAGCATGACAAACAGGAGCGCAACCACCTGCGGTCGCTGAGACTCGTCGGCCAGGTCGGTAGCGAGCGCCAGGCCCGCGGTCTGCGACATATGCATGCCGGCGCCGAGCAGCAGAAACGCCAGGGCCGCGCCAAGCTGGCCGTAGATAATGGGCCCGTGCGTGTCGCCGGAAAGGACCAGCAGCGCAAATGGCATCATCGCCAGACCACCAAACTGCAGCAATGTGCCAAACCAGATGAACGGCACCCGACGCCAGCCGAGGGCCGACACATAGCTATCGGACCGGTGTCCGATCAAGGCGCGCAGCGGCGCAAAAACCAGCGGCAGGGCAACCATCACCGCCACAAGCCAGGTCGGGACCCCCAGCTCAACGATCATGACGCGGTTCAGCGTGCCGGTCAGCAGCACCATCGCCATGCCGACGCTGATCTGGAACAGGGCCAGGCGCAGCAGGCGCGACAACGGCAGCTTCTCGCTTGCGGCATCGGCGAACGGCAGCAGCCGGCTGCCGAGCTGAGCGACAAGCTGGTGCCAGTTGTTCGCCGGCGTTTGGTTCATCGGCGATGCAGCTCCAGGGCCTGAGACGTGTAAAAGCCGCCACTGATGCGGCGGGTCTGAGAGATGGCCCAGTCATTGAGCCTGGGCTCCCGCTCGACCCGACGACACAGATCGGCGTCGGAAACCGGGACGATGGCGGGCGCGCGGTGGCTGCGGCTCGGAATCAACCGACCGACTCCGTGCATCAGCGACAGCGCGGGCGTGCGCGGCGCAAACGTCATCAGCATGGCCCGGCTTACGCGCGGCGCCCAGGTGCTGAGCATCCGGACCATGTCGGCGGGCTCATAGTGGATCATGGAATCCATGGCGACGAGGTAGTCGAATTCGCCGAAGTCGCCGTCGAGCATGTCGCCGACGTGAAACGAGACGCGACCGTGAAGCTCATCAGGTGTTCGCTCCCGAGCCAGCTCGATGAGGGTCGGCGATACGTCGACGGCCACCACCTGTCCACCTCGTCGGGCAACTTCCAGCGCCAGCGCCCCGGTGCCGCAGCCGGCGTCGAGCAAACGCAGCCCGCTCATATCCCGGGGCAGCCAGCTCAGCAGCGTATCGCGCATGGCGTCGCGGCCCGCTCGGACCGTGGCGCGAACCCTTCCTACCGGGGCGTCGCTCGTTAGCCGCTGCCAGGCGGCCGCTGCCGTCCGGTCAAAATATTCGGTCAGCTGGTCGCGGCGGCTGAGGTAAGAACCGTTCATCAGTCAAATCCCAGAAAATCGAAGATGTCTCGATCTTTCATCGGCTGAGCGGACAGTGGCTCCGTGCCGTCCCACAGCCGCTGTGCCAGCCGCAGATATTCTGACTGGACCGCCTCAAGCTCCGGCGACTCTTCCATTTCAAAAAGTGTGGACTTCTTCAAACGGCTGCGCCGGATCACATCCAGATCAGGAAAGTGAGCGATCCGATTGAGACCGATCGCTTCGTTGAATCCGTCGATCTGATCCGTACCCGCGCTCCGGTTCGCAATGACGCCACCCATGCGCACCTTGTAGTTTTTCGATTTGGCCCCGATCGCCGCGACAATCCGGTTCATGGCGAAGATCGAGTCGAAATCGTTCGCCGTGACCACCAGCGCGCGATCGGCATGCTGCAGAGGCGCAGCGAAGCCACCGCAGACGACATCCCCGAGGACGTCGAAGATCACCACGTCGGTGTCCTCGAGCAGGTGATGCTGCTTGAGCAGCTTGACCGTCTGTCCGACAACGTAGCCGCCGCAGCCGGTGCCGGCAGGCGGGCCGCCAGCTTCAACGCACATCACACCGTTGTAACCCTCGTAAACAAAATCGTCGGCTCGCAGCTCCTCGCTGTGAAATTCCACCGACTCGAGGACGTCGATCACCGTCGGCACGAGCTTCTTGGTCAGCGTAAAGGTCGAGTCGTGTTTCGGATCACAGCCGATCTGCAGCACCCGCTTGCCGAGCTTGGAAAACGCCGCGGACAGGTTCGACGACGTGGTGCTTTTTCCGATGCCGCCTTTGCCGTAAACGGCAAATACTTTGGCGCCGTCAATCTTGTCGTTGGGGTCCATCTGGACCTGAACGCTGCCTTCACCATCAGGCACTCGGTGCTCTACCTTTACGGGCAGCGGAAATGGGGTCTGGCTCATGCGATGTTCACCTTGGTACGTCGGTCAAGACGGTCTTGAAATGGATTGCAGCGAGACTTTGGCTCAGCAGGAGCCGCGCAAAGCACGAGGGTGGCACTAGCGGCTGAAATGCGCTTTAGCATCGTACAAAGTCTCGACGGTAATGGTGGATACGCCCTGATCACGGGCGAAAGATTCGGTGTTGCGCCGGGCCTTGCCGCGGACAAAAAACGGGATCTGTCCCAGCGCCCTCTCTGCGTCCGGGGTCCAGCTGGGCGCGCCGGCCGGTACAGGCTCTACCGGCAGAGCCGCCGGTGCCGCAGGCTCCGGCGAGTCGACGGCGGATGGGCCTCCGTAGCGTCCCAGGTGGGACGGAGCGGCCGTTTCGTTGAACTCGAAATCTTCCCGGAACATGCCCAGCAGGTGTTCTTCCAGACCCATCATCAGCGGATGGACCCAGGTATCAAAGAGCACGTTGGCGCCTTCAAAACCCATCTGCGGCGAGTGAGCCGCCGGGAAATCCTGAACGTGAATCGGTGAGGAGATTACGGCACACGCGATCCCGAGGCGCTTGGCGATGTGGCGCTCCATCTGAGTGCCGAGCACCAGTTCTGGCTGCAGCTCGGTAACCCGCTGCTCGACCTCTAGATAGTCGTCGGTGATCAGCGCCTCCAGGCCCATGTCCTTGGCGAGGGCCCGGACCTCCCGGGCGAACTCCCGGCTGTAGGTGCCCAGACCGACGACCTCGAACCCCAGCTCATCGCGGGCCACCTTGGCGGCCGCCAGGACGTGGGTGGCATCACCGAAGACGAAGACTCTTTTGCCGGTCAGATAGGTTGAATCGATCGAACGCGAATACCAAGGCAGACGCGATTGATGCCGCTCCAGCATCGGCTGGGCGTCCAGTTCGGCCAGCGCGGCCACCTCGCGGATAAAGTCGCACGTGGCGTTGACGCCGATCGGGACCACGCTGGTCATCGGCTGCCCGAAGGTTCGCTTCAGCCAGCGTGCGGCCGTATCGGCGATTTCCGGATAAAGCACCACGTTGAAATCGGCCTCGCCAAGCCGGGCCAGATGTTCTGGAGCTGCGTCGAGCGGGGCCACCACGTTGATCGCCACGCCGAGCTCCTGCAGCATCGCCACCACCTCTCGCACGTCGTCCCGGTGCCGGAAGCCGAGGGCGGTCGGGCCGAGAATATTGCAGCGAGGGGTCGCGTCCGGACTTCTTTCGCGCTGCTGCCCCGGCGGCGGTGCCTGGGGGCCGGCGAGCGCCCGCACCAGGTGATAAAACGTCTCGGCGGCTCCCCAGTTCTCCTTGCGCTGATAGGCAGGCAGCTCCAGCGGCACCACGGGGATCGGCAGCTCTAGCGCCTCAGCGAGCCCGCCCGGGTCGTCCTGGATGAGTTCCGCCGTGCAGGAGGCGCCGACGATCATCGCCTTGGGCTTGAAGCGTTCATACGCTGCCTGCACCGAGTCCTTGAACAGCGTAGCCGTGTCCGAACCGAGATCCCGAGCCTGAAACGTGGTGTACGTGACCGGCGGGCGCCGCGGAATCCGCTCGATCATCGTAAAAAGCAGGTCCGCGTAAGTATCACCCTGGGGCGCGTGCAGCACGTAGTGCAGATCCCTCATCGCGGTGGCCACCCGCATGGCGCCTACGTGAGGCGGCCCTTCGTATGTCCAGACCGTAAGATGCATTAGACGGTCAGCACCTGACGGCGCCGGAGCGGCCGGCAGAATAGCTCGGCGCAGTCGCCGGCCTGTTCGTAACCCTGGATCGGCGTGAACAAGAGCTCGATCGACCACTTGGTCGTGATTCCGTCGGCTTCTAGCGGATTAGCCAGTCCCAGTCCGCACACCACGATGTCCGGGGCCAGCTCGCGGCAGCGGTCGAGCTGGCGCTCCACGTCCTGTCCCTCGCTGAGCTGAACGGCCTCGGGCAGTGCCGGCAGCTCGCAGTCCAGATGCTCCTGATGCAGGTAAGGTGTCCCCACCTCCAACAGCTCCATCCCGAGCTCCCGATAGAGGAAGCGGGCGAGCGGAACCTCGAGCTGGGAGTCGGGGAAGAAAAATACGCGCTTATCTTCAAGCTGCGCGCGCTGGGCGCCAACCGCGTGCTGCGCCCGGCGGCGACCCGCGGCGGTGGCCTCGGCAAACGGTTCCTGACCGACGCCAAACTCTGTCGCGGCCGCCTTCAACCAGCCGGTGGTGCCTTCTTCACCCAGCGGAAAGGGCGCGGCCAGCCGCCGTGCGCCACGCTGATTTAGCGCCAGCGCCGTGTCGGTCAGAAAGGGCTGCGCGAGCAGATAACACGTCTCTTCCCCAACCGCCGGCAGATCGGCAGCCTGGCGCGGGGGCAGAAACGCGACCGGCCCGATCCCCATGGCGTCGAAAAGACTGCGAAACTGATCCTCCACCACGTCAGCCAGGGCGCCGACGACCAGCAGCTGGCGCTCGGCGGTGTGGGCCATCTCGGGAACCAGCGCCGCCAGACAGGCATCTTCACCCTGAGTGAAAGTGGTTTCGATGCCGCTGCCGGAATAGTTGAGCACCCGCACGCTGGGCATAAAGCGCTGCGACAGCCGCTCGGCCGCGCGATGGAGGTCGAGTTTGATCACCTCAGACGGGCACGAACCGACCAGAAACAACAGCTTGATATCGGGCCGCCGATCCAGCAACCGTGTGACCTCGCGGTCGAGCTCTTCGTTGACGTCGGCCAGACCAGCAAGATCTCGCTCGTCGATGATGGCGGTGGCAAAACGCGGCTCAGAAAAAATCATCACGCCGGCTGCTGACTGAATGAGATGCGCGCAGGTGCGTGATCCCACCACAAGAAAAAACGCGTCCTGGATTTTTCGGTGCAGCCACACGATGCCGGTCAGCCCGCAGAACACCTCCCGTTGACCGCGTTCCCGGAGCACCGGGGGTGCGACGCTCATTTGCTGAAGCGCTTCGGTCACTAGGCGGCCTCCGCGGTGGCGAAGGTGGCCGTCAGCCGTGCGCGCCGGAATTTCCAAAGGAACTGACCCGCATTAACCATGTAGGCCGCGTATGCCGCGATGGCGATGTACATCTGTTCGACTACGCTGAGACTGCCGCTCATCCACGCGTATAAATAAAGCGTGTGCAGCGCAATTACGCCCATGCTCACCAGGTCTTCCCAGAAAAAGGCTTTGGCAAAGAGGTATTGCCCGAAGACCTCGCGCTCCCAGATCGCGCCGGTCACCATAATGGTGTAGAGCACCAGCGTTTTGGTGACCACGGAGGCGGTGGCGACACCGGCGCCGTCGCCGGTGACGAGGAACCGGACGACGAGGCCCAGGCTGCAGAGAAAGATCACAAATTGGAGCGCTGCCAGCACACCCTGTACCTGGGTCCAGGGTGACGCGTCGCGGCGCCTCCGTTGCTCCGGCGTGTAGATGGGCGGCGGCGAACCAGACACTGGTGGCAGAACTCCTTAAATTCAGGCGGCAGGACCGCGAGATACCGAATCTAATGGGCGCGAGGCAATGTGTCAACTAAAGTGTACGTAAGTGTAACTTGACAAATGATGGCTGTCGCGCTTTATTCACACTTCTATATGTCAGATTGGCTGGCAGGCCGCGCGATGCGGATCAGCCGGGGCGGCCTGTCTGGGAGGACAGTCTCATGCGTAACCGTCAGGGAACTGACCGTATCGACCACACCGAAGGGAGCACCCGCTGGGCCGGCAGCGCCGATTCCGAAGACTCTGGCGATCAGGAAGGTGATCAACGACCGGCGGGGGATGATGCGTGGAATCAGCTTGAGTCGACCATCGAAGGAGAAATTGTTCCCCGCCTGATGATGGCTTTCCAGCAGCCCAGCGCGATGCCGATCGCCGCGCCCGTTGCTGCCGATCCGAACACCCAAATGGACGAGTTTGTAGACCTCATCCTCGCGGGTGACACGCCCGCTGCGATTGGATTTATTCGGCAGGTGTACGGCGCCGGCTCCTCGCTAAAGCCCAGCTACCTCAATCTGATCACCGACTGCGCGCGTCAGCTCGGGAGCCTTTGGGACGAAGATCGATGCAGCTTCTTTGACGTAACGGCGGGAATCACCCGTCTACGCCAGATCATGCTGGAACTGAGCCCCCAGTTCTGTGCCTCCAACCGTCACGAAGTGCGGGAGGGTCTGCACGCGCTGATTCTCCCCGTGCCGGGTGATCAACACACGCTGGGCCAATCGACGGTGGTGGAATCCTTTCGCCGGGCCGGCTGGAACGTACAGGCCGGCACGTCCGAGACCGTCGGCGCCATCACCCGGCTCGTTGAGCGTCAGCATTTCGACGTGGTTGGCCTGTCGGTCAGCGCTGACCGATTTGTCGACGATCTCGGCCCGATCATCACCCGGATTCGCGAAGCTTCCTGCAACCCCAAGCTCAAGGTGCTGGTCGGCGGTCGATCCGTCGCAGCTCGAGACGGCCTGGCGGATGAGCTGGGTGCCGACGCCACGGCCGGCGACGGGCATGCTGCCGTGGCGGCTGCCGAACGCCTCGTCTGCCACTAATGAGCTTTCGCTGTGGCTGACAAAAATTCTTCGACTCTCGGCGAAAACTATTTCGCTGACCTGAGCCCGGCACAGCTGGCGACGATCGTCTCCGGCGCCAACGACCTGGCGCTGATCGTCGACAGTCAGGGTGTGGTTCGAGACGTCGCGGTGGAAGATCCCAAAGGCGCGATGGCCGGCGCCCCGGACTGGGTCGGCCAGCCCTGGGTGGACACAGTCACCGTCGAATCGCGGCCGAAGATCGAGGCGCTGATGGCCGAACAGAGCGGCTCACAATCACGCTGGCGTCAGGTGAACCACCCGACCAGCACCGGGCTCGATCTGCCGATTATGTATCGCTCCTTTAATTGTCAGGATCACGCGATTGTGCTCGGTAAGGACCTGCGCCCATTGTCCCAGGTGCAGCAGCAGCTGCTCGACGTGCAGCACTCGATGGAAAATGAGTACGCGCGCCTGCATCACGCCGAAACCCGGTATCGCATGCTCTTTCAGCTGGCCGCAGAGGCCATCCTGATCCTTGACGCTGACGGTCGTTCCATCCAGGAAGCGAATCCAGCAGCGGCTCAGCTGCTTGGCGAGTCCGTGGCGAAGCTGGTTCGGCGCTCGCTGGCCGATTACCTGCGGGACATCGACCTGACCGAGCTGCTCGCCGAGTCGCGCTCCGCGGGTCAGGGGCGGGAGCTGAAGGTCAAGCTGCAGGACGGCCGCGAATGCCAGCTCTCCGCAACCCTGCTCCGGCAGGACGACGCGATGCTCTACCTGATTCATCTAACGCCCAGCGATCGCCAGCTGCTGCCGGACCGCAGCGATGAGGCAATGTCGACGCTGGCGGTGGTTCGCGAATCATCCGACGGTTTTGTGATCACCGACATGGACGGCCAGATTCTGGCCGGCAACGAGGCGTTTGTGCGCATGTGTCAGCTGGGCAGCGAAGCCCAGCTGAAGAATCAGCCTCTTGAGCGCTGGCTGGGACGCTCCGGCGTTGATATGCGGGTGATCCGCAAAAACCTCAGCCAGCGTGGCGTGGTCCGCCAGTACAGCACCACGGTCAGTCCGGAGTTTGGCACCCCGCTGGAAGTTGAGCTGTCGGGCGTATCGGCCAGCGACGCCGAGCCGCCGTGCCTGGGTTTTGTCATTCGCCAGCTGCGCAGCGCCAGCCGCGGCGAAACGGAAGAGAAGTTTGTCAAACAGCCGCTCGGCAAGTCGCTAGAGCAGATGACCGAACTGGTGGGTCGGGTCCCGCTGAAAGATCTTGTACGGGAAACCACAGACCTGATCGAGCGCCTGTGTATCCAGGCAGCGCTCGAGCTGACTACCAACAATCGGGCCTCCGCGGCCGACATGCTGGGGCTGTCCCGGCAAAGCCTCTACGTGAAGCTGCGCCGCTACGGCATCGCTGACGGCAACGGCTCCGACAAGTAACGAGCCGATGTGCCGGCCTGACTGTCAATACTCCGTGACTGTCACGTTTCGTTGACACTTACCCCTAGTCGCGCTACCGTCTCCTTTACTATGCAGGCCACCGCAGTCCAAACCGCCGCTCCCGGGCTGAAGCCCCTGGCCCTGCTTGAACTCCTAAAACCGATCACCTGGTTCCCACCCATGTGGGCCTTCGGCTGCGGCCTGGTTTCGTCACGCGCGACGTTTGAAGGCCGCTGGTGGTTTGTGGTCGGTGGGATTGCACTCGCTGGCCCGCTGCTGTGCGGCACCAGCCAGGTGGTCAACGACTGGTTCGACCGCCACGTTGATGCGGTCAACGAGCCGAACCGACCGATTCCGTCCGGACGGGTGCCCGGGCGCATCGGGCTGTGGTTTGCCATCCTCTGGTCGGCGGTGTCCATCGCCGTTGCCGCCGCTCTGGGCGTGTGGGTGCTGGCCGCCAGCTCCTTGGGTCTGCTCCTTGCCTGGGCCTACAGCGCGCCGCCGGCCCGCCTCAAGCTCAACGGCTGGTGGGGCAATGGGGCGGCAGGTCTTTGTTATGAAGGTCTGCCGTGGTTTACCGCGGCTGCGGCGCTGAGTGGGACGTTGCCGGGCTGGGAGATCATCTCGCTCGCGCTGCTTTACTCGGTTGGCGCGCACGGAATCATGACGCTCAACGACTTTAAGGCCCTGAAAGGGGATCACCTGCTGGGCGTTCGATCGCTGCCGGTGCAGCTGGGCCCGGAGCGCGCGGCAAGGGTCGCGTGCTGGGTGATGACGCTGCCGCAGCTGGCGGTAATCGGGCTGCTGGTTTACTGGCAGGCCGTTCCTTTTGCGGCGGCGGTTGGTCTTGGCGTGCTGCTGCAGCTCCTGGCCATGAAAAAAATGCTGCGGGACCCGGAAGGGCTCGCTCCCTGGTACAACGGCACGGGAGTGACGCTATACGTGCTCGGCATGCTCGTCAGCGCCTTTGCGCTTCGTCTGGAGGTGCTGGCATGAGCGCCGGCGGCCTGGGCTGGGTGGGCATCTTCCGGCTGGGGCTGGTGCAGGCTTCGCTGGGCGCCATTGTTGTGCTGACCACCTCAACCCTGAACCGGGTCATGGTGGTCGAGCTGGCGCTGCCAGCCATCCTTCCGGGCCTGCTGGTTGCGATGCATTACGGCATCCAGATTCTGCGGCCTCGCTTCGGCCACGGCTCGGACCGGGGCGGGCGACGCACCCCGTGGATCATCGGCGGCATCGCCGTGCTGGGCCTCGGTGGGGTCCTGGCTGCCGCCGCCACCGCATTGATGACCGTTTCAACCGTGGCCGGCGTGGCCCTCTCAGCCGCTGCCTTCCTGCTGATCGGCGGCGGGGTTGGCGCCGCCGGCACATCGCTGCTGGTACTGCTGTCGGCTACCGTCAGCCCGGCGCGGCGAGCCGCGGCGGCCACCATCACCTGGGTCACGATGATCGCGGGCTTCATTATTACCACCGCGATTGTCGGGCAGCTCCTCGACCCGTTCAGCTACGCGCGCCTGGTCGCGCTCACCGGCGCGGTCAGCGCGGTGGCCCTGCTGACGACCGCGCTGGCGGTCTGGGGCATCGAAGCCCGCTATGCCCGCCGGGTGGTTGAGCCGGAGGCCTCACCGGACAAAGCTGAGTTCATCACCGCCATGCGGGAGGTGTGGTCCGAGCCACGCACCCGGCGCTTTTCGGTGTTTGTTTTCATGTCCATGCTGGCCTACAGCGCGCAGGATCTGCTGCTGGAGCCCTTCGCAGGCGCGGTGTTCGGGCTGACGCCCGGCGAGTCCACGCAGC
The DNA here is from genome assembly GCA_039033415.1 of Pseudomonadota bacterium. NCBI lineage: Bacteria > Pseudomonadati > Pseudomonadota > Pseudomonadota bacterium. The sequence goes on from JBCCCR010000008.1 coordinate 58,522, forward strand.
TCGGCAGCGTGCAGCATGGCGGCGTCATGCTCGGCATGCTGCTGGTGGCGCTGGTGGGCAGCGGTCTGGCCAAGGGACGCCACGACGTTCTGCGGCGCTGCACCGTCGCCGGCTGCGCCGGCTCCGCGCTGATGCTGGCGCTGGTCTGCGTGGCGGCGCTGAGCGGCCCACCCTGGCCGCTGCACGGGCTCGTGTTTTCCCTCGGGCTGGCCAACGGAGTGTTCGCCGTGGCCGCGATTGGGAGCATGATGACGTTGGTCAGCGAAGGCCATCGGCAGCGCGACGGCGTGCGGATGGGCCTGTGGGGCGCCGCCCAGGCCGTCGCCTTTGGGCTCGGCGGCATCATCGGTACCGCCGTGGTTGACCTGTCGCACTGGCAGGGTGTTTCCACCGCCAGCGCCTACGGCCTGGCGTTTGCCGTGCAGTCGGCCTTGTTTGTGATCGCCACAGCGCTGGCGGTCAGCCTCGGACGCCGTTCAGCGGCCGAGCGGTCAAAACCTTCTTTGGAGATCAGCGATGCAGCAGTATGACGTAGTTGTAGTGGGCGGCGGCCCAACCGGCGCCACCGCGGCCAATGACCTCGCTGCCATGGGTCATAAGGTCATGCTGCTGGACAAAGATGGTCGCATCAAACCCTGCGGCGGCGCTGTCCCTCCCAAGCTCGTGGAGGAGTTCGATATCCCCCACAGCCAGCTGGAGGCCAAGGTGACAACCGCGCGCATGATCGCTCCGAGCCATACTGCGGTAGACATGGACATCGGCGGTTGGGTCGGCATGGTCAACCGCGGCACGTTCGATGAATGGCTGCGCAATCGTGCGGAAAAGACCGGCGCCACGCGCTGCACCGGCGACTACAAGGAGCTGCTGCGCGACGATCAGCCCGGCCCCATCGTTCGCTTCGTCGACAAAGCGGGCGAGGAACACCGGGTCCGCGCGAAGCTCGTGATCGGCGCTGATGGCGCCGCATCCCGGGTTGCCAAGGAACACATCCCCAACGCCAAAGAGCTGGCGAAGGTGTTTGCCTACCACGAGATCGTCAAATCGCCGAGTGAACCGCGCGAGGGTTTTGATCCTGAGCGTTGCGACGTTTACTACCAGGGTCGGGTGTCTCCGGATTTTTACGGCTGGGTGTTTCCCCACGGCGAGGAAACCAGCATAGGAATGGGGACGGCGGTCAAAGGCCACTCGCTCCGAGGCTCGGTTAAGATTCTGCGTGAAGGCTCAGGCCTCGAGGACGCCCCCACGGTCCGCACCGAAGGCGCGCCGATTCCTCTCAAGGCGCTGAAGCGCTGGGACAACGGTCGGGACGTGCTGGTGTCCGGCGACGCCGCCGGCGCCGTCGCGCCGGCATCGGGCGAGGGCATTTACTACGCCATGCTCAGCGGCCGCCTGGCCGCTGACGCCTGTGCCCAGGTTCTGCGTACCGGCAAGGTTGCGGCGCTAAAGACCGCACGCAAACGCTTTATGCGGCTTCACGGCCGGATTTTCTGGGTGCTCGGGATCATGCAGAAGTTCTGGTACAACAGCGAGAAGCGTCGTGAGCGTTTTGTCAGCATTTGTCGCGACCCGGACGTACAGCGTCTGACCTGGGAAGCCTATATGAACAAGCGTTTGGTCCGCGCCAAGCCGGTTGCCCACGTGCGTATCTTCTTCAAAGATCTGGCGCACCTCTTGGGAATCGCGCGCACCGATCCGCACTGATTTTCCCGCGGGCAGCATGACCGGTCTCATTCCGTCCCGCCGACTATGAGGGTAATTCCCTCGCGCCGCTGGCCGGCCATCATCGTAGCCGTTGCCTGTGCGGTGAGCGTATCGGCGCTCGGCGGCTCGCTGACCGATCTCGGGCCCTGGTACCAGAACCTCACGCAACCCGACATCAAACCCCCGGACTGGGTCTTCGGTCCGGTCTGGACCACCATCTTTACCCTGACAGCCACCGCCGGCGTGCTGGCCTGGTGGGCGAGCGAGCAGCGTCGCGGTGTGTTGATCGGCGCGCTGGCCTTTAACGCGGGCATGAACGTGCTGTGGTCGCTGCTGTTTTTTCACCTCAAGCGGCCGGACTGGGCCCTGCTGCAGGTTCCCATGCTGTGGGCGTCGATTTTGGTGCTTGCGGTGGTGTGCGGCCGCCGTCGCAGGGTGGCCGGCTGGCTGCTGCTCCCCTACCTCGCCTGGGTATCGTTAGCGGCGATCGTCAACTACGGCGTCGTCAGGCTGAACGGTCCTTTCAGCTGAGGTTCGCCTCTTCGGCGATCGATCCCCTGGCTTCCAAACCGGCGTAAAACGCCAGGATATGTTCAGCGCAGATCTGTGGATGTTCCATATGAAGATGATGGCCGCCTGGCGCCGTGATCACCGTCTCCTGCGGGCAGATGCCCTCCCGCTTTTTCAGGAGCTGGACCATCTGGGGGTAGCGATGCTGCTCCGCCAGCAGGACCAGCACCGGGCACTCGATCGCCGCCAGGATTTCCCGGACCTGCGCCTCCGTGTAGCGCTGCAGTGAGGACCACTTAAGGCGCCGGTCCCCCAGCCAAGTGTAGCCTCGGTCGGTCTCGACGATGCCTCGTTCTCCAAGGACGCGGCAAAGCGCGAGTGGAAAGTGTTCATTTTCCCGGGCGGCCAGCGCTTCATCATAGGTGGCGAAGTAGCGCTGCTTCAGCCCTCCGCTACGGTCGAGGACCCCCTTGCGCAGCTGCTGCACCACGTGGTTTTCCGGTCCGCTGATCGGGCCGAGCATGTCGATGCTCACAAACGAGGCGAAACGCTCGGGGAATGTTGCCGCCAGCAGGGCGCCGAGACCTCCACCCATGGAGTGCCCAATCAGGTGGCAGCGGTCCCAGCCAAGAACCGTCAGCGTCTGGAACACGAGCGGCACATTGTCGATGTAGTGGAACCAGTGACCTTTGTCGCCCATCTCCGTCAGCCCATGGCCAGGAAGATCCAACGCGACGACCCGACAGCCAGCCAGGTGCGGCGCCAGCGGCGCAAAGCTGTCGGCGTGATCCATCCAGCCGTGGAGCGCAAGCACGGGCGACCCCTCGGGCGGCCCGTACTCTCGAGCCGTCAGGTCGAAACCGCCTACCTGAAGGCTCAGGTTGCGGGGCGTTGCCTCACTGGGCTCTGTCATAACCGGTCATCTCCAGATAGCCGTTGGCGCTGAGCTCCTCTGTGCCCCAGCGGCCGTTGGCGCGCACTGCACCCTCCCAATACCGGAAGGTCTGATTCAATTCCTGATCGTCGAGCATCGCTTCCACCGTCAGCGCGAGCTGCTGGCCCGGTAGCTCCAGCCGCCAGCGGAGCGGATAACGGGCGTCGCTGTGGGGGCTGCGCCAGTAGCCGCCCGGGCTGAGCACAAAATCTTTAGCGGTCAGCTGCAGACGCTGGTCTCCATCAACCAGCGAGCCGGCCGCATACCCATCTGCCCGGCCCTCGGCGTCGCGGAGCTGAAACAGCATCAGGTAACGTCCGGCTCCCAGCTGGAGACTGAACCAGTCCCAGCCAGTCTGATTCTTGGACAGCACGCTCGTGCTCCACTCCCGGTCGAGCCAGCTGCTGCCGCGCACCGGCAGCCGCTCACCCGCCAGCGTCAGCGTGCCGCTGCTCGCCAGCTCAGGAATCGAGTAATAGTAGCTGGCGTTGCCAGGCCCCGCACCCTTGATGCTCAGGCCGTTGTCCCCGTGCGGGATCACCGGACTGACCGGCGTCAGGTTCAGCTCCAGAGCCACCTCCTCACCGGTCGCCCGAAGCACAATTCCGTCATCGCGCCAGTGCGCGGACCAGTCATCCAGGTCGACGGAGAGCCGACCGGTCGCCGCCGCGGCCAGCCCCGCGGCACCCCGGCTCAGACGCTGGTCGTGGAAAAAGCGGCCGCCGTCGAGGTCGCTCACCGCGAAGTGAGCCAGGTACAGCTGTCCCGTCGACCATCCGACAGGGTTTGACGCCGGGCTGTCGGGCTTGAGCGCCTGCCGGAAAAACGTGAGCTGATAGCCGAAGCGTCTCGGCGGCGCGCTGGCGGCCGCGTCCCCGGCCAGCGCCAAATGACCGGTGAAATACCACCACTCGGTTTGGTACTCGGGATGGGCACCGTGATCTGCAGGAAATTCAAAGGCACGCGGAGCCACCGCCCGACGGAAACCCGGGTCAGCCTCGCCGCCGAGCGTCTGCTGCAGATCGGTGACCGGTGGTGGCTCAGCACCACAGCCCAGCAGCAGTACCACCGCCAGGCCAAGCAAGCCGCGCATCGTCACGACCGCGGCACCGCTGGGCGGTTAAAGCTCAGGGCAGGCGGCAGCGCCGCCAGCACCGCGGCAACCAGCGCCAGCCCACCGCCCAGCGCAAACGTGGTCCATTGCCAGTCGACATAGAGCGTCCAGCCAAAGGCTCGAGTATTGACGACGCCGGTCAGCAGCCAGGCCAGCGCAGCGCCGAGCGGCGCGGCCAGCAGCGCGGCCGTGAGTCCGAGCCCAGCCGATTCCAGCAGCAGCAGGGTGCCGATCTGCCGCCGCGTGAGTCCCAGGCAATGCAGCAGGCTCGACTCGCGGCGACGCTCCAGCTGCAGCGCAAGGATGGCGCTCAGGACGCCGACAAAGGCAACGATCGCGGCGAGCCATTTCAGCCCTCGGGTCAGCTGAAACGTCTGGTCAAAGACTTCCAGCGAGCGCCGCCGGATTTCCCCCGTTTCCCCCAGCTCAAGATCAGCAAACGCCGGACTATCTGACTGCGCCAGAGTTTCCCGCAGCCGAACAAACCCGGCCTCAGCCTGACCTGGTTCGAAGTACACCGCCGCCGAGGTGACGTCGAGGTCCGACCAGATCTGCTGATATTGATCCAGATGAATAATCGCCCGGCCTCCGTCGGCCCGGTAATCCTTGAACACCGCGCCAACCTTAAGCCGTACTGGCCCCGTGGGCCCCGGCACGCTGATCCGATCGGCCGGTTGCAGCGACAGCCGTCGGGCGAGCGTCTCGCTGATGAGCGCCACAGGCTCGCGATGCCACCGACGCCAATCATTGCCGGACCAGGGTGTCATGAATTCGTACGAATCCCGCCCCTCGGCGGTCAGGTCCTGAGCCGACAGCCGGCTGACGCCCGCCTCCTCGGGCCAGCTGCGGCTGACGTAGCGCGCGACCTCCCGCACACCGTCACTCGAACGCACCCGGCGGAGAACCTCAGGGCTGATCGACGCGTTTTCAGCGCCGTTGCGGAGGTACGCATCCGCGCTCAGGCTCACGTTAAGCCAGCCCACCACGCTGCCGCGAAAACTCGAGATCATGTGGTCGACACCAATGACGGTGGCCACCGCCAGGATCAGCGCCGCCAGCGCGGCACCGGTCCGGCTTAACGTCTGGGGCAGGCGGGCTCGGGCAAAGCCGGCGAGAGGTCGGCCGGCCACCCCAACGGGCAGGGAACCCAGCAGCCTGACCGCCAGCGGGATAGCGATGGCGATCCAGCCGACGGCGACCAGAAAAACCGCGGCCAGAGCGCTGATCAGGCTCGCGTTGAGCTGGAGCAGAACCGCCAGGGCCAAGGCGAACGTACCGAGGGTGACCAGCTGCCAGGTGAGCCTTGAGGACGCGGCGGTCCGCTCGGTGCTCCGCGCCTGGGCCAGCGGGCTTTGTCGTGCCGCGGTCAGTGCCGGCCACAGCGCCGCCGCCAGTGAACCCAGCAATCCCAGCACCGCGGCCTGCGCCCAGAGCAGCGGCGAAATGCGGGCGCTGCGGCTCACCACCTCGTAATACAGCTGACTGACCGTACCCGCCATCTGCGCCATGACCGCGTCAGCGAGCCACAGTCCCAGCAGCATCCCGAGACCGGTACCCAGCACCCCCAGCAGGCAGGCCTCAAGCAGGATCCACCGCGTGATGTCGCGACGGGTCAGCCCGAGCAGCCGGCAAAACGCGTAGACCTGTTGGCGCTGCAGGACAAAAAATCGCAGCGTGTTGAACACGATAAAGGCGCCAACGAGCAGCGCCAGAAGGCTGAGCGCCAGCAGGTTGAGCTCCAGGGCCCGGCTCATACCCGCATTGCTGGAGTTCCCGACGGCTCGCAGCGTCAGCTTCGCCGGCAGCGCGGCTCTTAGTTCAACCAGCTGCGCTTCGAGTGCCGTTTCGTCCGCATCATCAAGCGCCAGGTCGATACGACTGAGCGGCAGCGGCGGCGGGGGCTCAGCGACCGAACCGCGCGTCATCGCCAGCAGCGAGGCCGCCTGGCTGAGGTCAACAATCAACAGCTCCTCGGCGCCGCTGACCAGCGATGGGTCCAGCCTCGCCGCCACCGTCAGCGCGGCGGTGTCCGTGGGCGTGGCCAGTCGGACCTCACTCCCTACCGGCTCACCGGCCAGGACGAGCGGCTCTCCGCCCAGCCAGTCCGCCAGCGGAAAACCGGCTTCACCCGCGTAGCTGCCGGTGAAGTCCCGCAGCCGGGCCTCGCGCAGCAGATCGATGCCGAGGACGGTCCGCCGGCGGTTGTTGGCATCCTTGACCTCAAAGCTGAGTACAGGCGCCATCACCAGCCCGGCAAAGCGTCGCTGGAGTGCCACAAAAGCGCCGCCGTCAAAAAAGTCTTCTGCGCCGGTGATCTGGTGGCTGGCAGAGCCGGACAGCTGGTCAGAAAACCGGCTGAAGCTCTCGCTGATCGTCGCTCGCGCGGCGCCCACCGAAACCACCGCGGCAACCCCGAGGGCGAGCCCCAGGAGTGCCAGCGCAAGCTGCCCAGGATGCCGCGCAAAATAGCGCCAGGACGCTTTCAGCTGCAGGGAATACAGGTGCATAAGCGTGTTTAAGGCACGTTCTCAGGCGGAAAGGACGCGCGCTGAGTTATTCGTGGGTTCGCTGGGAAGCAGCCGACCTTCGCTGATTGACAGCGTGCGGTCCATTCGGGCGGATAGCTCAGAGCTGTGGGTGATCAGCAGCAGGCCGGCGCCGCGTTCGCGGCATTGATTCACCAGTAGCTCGATCACCTGGTGAGCATTGTCCAGATCCAGGTTGCCGGTCGGCTCGTCCGCCAGAACCAGCTGTGGCTGGTGAATGAGCGCCCGAGCCACCGCCACACGCTGCTGCTCACCGCCCGACAAATCCTCGGGCAATTTGTCCCGCAGCGCCGCGATGCCAAGGGCGTCGAGCAATTCGCTGCTTCGCCCGTCGTCCGGCAGGCCACTCAGGGCCAGCGGAAACGCGAGATTTTCCCGGACGGTTAGGGTGGGCAGCAGGTTGAACGATTGGAACACGATGCCGAGCTGCTGCCGCCGAAATTGCGCGAGGGCGTTCTCGTCCAGGGTGGCCAGCTGGTGGCCGGCGACGCGAACGTGACCGGCGTCGGGTTTCAGCAGGCCGGCGATCAGGTTGAGCAGCGTGGTCTTGCCCGAGCCGCTGCGCCCGACGAGCGCCAAACTTTCACCGGCGGACAGGCTGAGATCGAGCTGGTCCAGGACGGGCCTCGGGTCAGGTGGGTAGATCTTGCTGACGGCGCTCAGCTCAACCAGCCGCTCGCCCGGGCCGACCCCCTGAGCCGACGCCGCAGTCTGCTCAGTCACGAACCGTCAGCCGCTGGCGCCGAGCGCCCGGGCCCGTTCCACCCGGGCAGCCAGGTCGGATGGCGTCTCCTGCAGCTGCTGCCAGCCGGGCCAGCCGCCGACATGCTGCTCGACCAGCTTGGCCACCATGGCCGCGTGATCGGACTGTTCGTTGAGGGCGGGGATGTAGCTGTACCGCTTGCCGCCCGCTTCCTCAAACAGTTCACGGTTTTCCATCGCGATCTCTTCGAGCGTTTCCAGGCAGTCAGCGGCAAAGCCCGGGCAGATGACCTGCACGTCCTGGACCCCTTCACCCGGCAGCTCCTCCAGACGCTGATCCAGGTAGGGCTGCAGCCAGGTCTCGCGGCCGAAGCGTGACTGGAAGGCGAGCTCCCACTGGTCATCCTGAAGCCCGAGCGCCTCGGCCAGCAGTCGCGCGGTCATCTGGCAAAGGCAGTGGTAGGGGTCGCCGGTCATAAAGTAGCGCTGCGGAATCCCATGGAACGACATCAGCAGCTTCTGCGGCTGGCCGTGATCAGCCTGGTGCGCACGCACGCTCTCGGCCAGCGCCTGAATGTAGGCCGGGTGGTCGTGGTAGGTGTTCACGAAGCGCAGCTCCGGTATCCAGCGGCGCCGGGCTAGCGAGGCGGCAACGCCGTCGAAGGCTGCCGCCGTTGTGCTGGACGAATACTGGGGAAACAGCGGTAGCACCAGGAGCCGTCGAACGTTTTGGGCCTCCAGGGCGTCGAGCGCCGCCGGGATCGACGGGTTACCGTAGGTCATCGCCAGCTCGACGGCCGGGCCGCCGGACTGATCGTCCGCATCGCGCGGCCCGCTGCCGAGCTTGGCGGCGACCGCCTCGGTGAGCCGCTGGCTGTAAACCAGCAGCGGCGACCCGTCTTCGTGCCAGATGCTCGCATATTTGCGGGCCACGGGGCCTGGCCGGACGCGCAGTATCACCAGGTTAAGAATGATCTTCCAGAGCCAGCGTGGTGCATCCACCACCCGCCGATCTGACAGGAATTGGGCAAGGTAGCGCCGCACAGCGCTGGCGTTTGGCGCGTCCGGGGTGCCAAGGTTGAGCAGCAAGACGCCGTCCCGCGCCGCGGAACCATGATCGTAGGCAGAGTTTCGCCCACGATCTTGTGTCTGGGTTTCCGTGTTCACACTATATATCGTGTCCTTGCCGGCAATTTTTCGCTGCGTCTTCGATGACAACACGGCCCCGGCCAGCACGCCGAGGAAACCGCTAACGCTATGATCTGCCGAAAAAATCTGCTAAGTTGACCGTTGTCGCTGAGTGACGACAGCGGCTAATGGATACCTTAAAACAACTGGTGTGAAGTTAGTAGCAATGCCCTTGACCCGGTCCATTGCCACGATCGCGGGCCTTTTGGTGGCCGGCGTCGTGCTGCCCGCTGCGGCTATCGCGCAGAGCTTTGGGTTCGCCGTAAACTCCGACGACGAGTTTGACGCCGACCAGCTCCTGCGCGTCAATCTGTTCAGCGGCGCCACCGAATTTATTGGGCCGCTACCCACCAGCCTCGAAGACGTAGAAGGCCTCGCTTTCGGCCCCGACGGTACGCTCTACGCGGTCGACAACGCAACCAAAGCCGTGTTTGTCGTCAACCCGGAAACCGTCAACGCGCTGCCGGTGGGCAACCGGCGCCCCAATCTGGGCTTTTCGACCGCATCCAACCTCGATTTTGGGATGACTTTCACCTGTGACAACCGGCTGCTGCTGGTGGCGGAAGAGACTCAGTCGCTGTACGAGATCGACGTCACGACGGGACAAGCCAGCGTGATCGGCGCCAGCGGTGGCCTCGGCAACCCGATGACCGCCATCGCCAGCTACGGCGACCGCACCGTGGCCTTGGCGTCGGGCGGTACCTTGCACGACATTGACGTAGAGGCAGGCACCTCCTCGCTGATCGGTCAGATCCAGGGGTTTGAGATCAACGATGCTGGTCTCGCCTTTGACGCTGACGGAACGCTGTGGGCGGTGCTGGACGGTACCCGCCCGGAAACGTTTGAGTTTCTGCCAGGGCGCATCCTGCAGATTGATCTGGCGACCGCCGAAGCCCAGGAATTTGCGCAGACCCGTCCCGGTATCGAGTCGCTGGCGGTGGCGCCGCCCAACGGCTGCACCACGGGCACGCCATCACCCGGCGAGCCGGTTCCGACGCTTTCCCAATGGGCACTGATCCTGCTGGTGCTGCTGCTGGGAGCGGCACCCCTGGCTTCACGCCGCTCGGCTCAGCGGTTCACCGACGCCAATCGCGGGCGCCGCTAAGCCACACCCAAGCGGTATGGTTCCCCTACACAACCCCGTTGTGGCGTGCCTCAGCTGTGACTCACGTTCATTTCCTTGTCACCGGTGATCATGCACAATGGTGGGCTGTTAAGTCGCCAGTGGCGACATCGATAACGAGGTAAGTCATGTTAGGTGGAATCAGTATTTGGCAGCTGTTGATCATTTTGGTGATCGTCATGATGCTGTTCGGCACCAAGAAGCTCCGCAATATGGGCAGCGACCTTGGTAGCGCCATCAAAGGTTTCCGCAAGGGTATGAGCGAAGACGAGCCAGAGAAGCTCGAAGCTGATCCGCCGGAGCCGATGAACAGCGAAGCCGAGGGCGCCAAAGAAAAAAGTGGTACCTCCTGATTTTCTGATCAGCGACTCAAGTCATGTTTGACATCGGTTTTTGGGAGCTCTCCGTCATCGGCGTGATCGGGCTGCTGGTGCTGGGACCCGAACGCCTGCCAAAAGTCGCCCGAGTCGTGGGCGGCTACCTGCGCAAGGCCCGCAGCACCTGGGCCAACGTGCGGGCCGAGATCTCCGCGGAGCTCAACGCCGAAGAGTTCAAAGAAGCGATGAAGCAGCCCGCTGAAGAGCTCAAGTCGGCGATGGCTGAACCGATGAAAGACCTCGAGTCGCTGAAAAAATCCGCTGGTGAGACCATGTCTTTTGATCAGCCCGAGTCGTCCGAAGCAAACCAAACTGACGCAGCTTCGGACGAGAGTGATGCGGCCAAAATGGCAGAGGGTGCCAGCGACGTGACGGCCGAAGCCGATGAGCAAGCGGGCGCATCTGATAGCGTCCCGGACAAGACCGCATGAGTTCGCCCGCCGATTCCGACAGCAACGACTTCGCCGACGGCGTACCCGGCGATACCGAACAGAGCTTTCTGTCCCACCTGGTCGAGCTTCGGCAGCGCGTTATGTGGGCCGTGCTGGCGGTGCTGATCGTGACCCTCTGCCTGCTGCCGTTTTCCCGGGACATCTACAATTTCCTTGCTGCACCGCTGCTCGACGAACTGCCTGAGGGTGTCACCATGGTGGCCGTTGAGGTGGCATCACCCTTTCTGACCCCCTTCAAGATGACCCTGCTGACCGGCGTGTTCCTGGCCATGCCGGTGATTATTTTTCAGATCTGGTCTTTCGTCGCGCCAGGACTCTACAGCCACGAAAAGCGCATTGCGGTACCTATTTTGGTTTCCAGCTGCGCGCTGTTTTACTTAGGCTGCGCGTTCGCCTACTTCGTGGTGTTTCCGCTGGTGTTTGCGTTTTTCAACGCGGTTACGCCCGAGGGTGTGACCTTCATGCCGGACATCGCGCATTACCTGAATTTTCTACTGCTGATCTTCTTTGCGTTTGGGCTCGCCTTCGAGGTGCCGATTGTGGTGTTTATCTTGCTGGCCCTCGGTGTGACCACCGCGGAGTCACTGCACGAAAAGCGTCCGTACATCATCGTCGGAGCGTTTGTCGTCGGCATGCTGCTGACGCCACCCGACATCATCTCGCAAACCCTTTTGGCCCTGCCCATGTGGGTGCTCTACGAGCTGGGGATCATCTTCTCGAAGATCCTGCTGAACCGCATGCCGGCCCGCGACGACGAGGCTGAGGGCGAAGCCTGACGGAAACTCGTTGGCAGGTGCCTTCGTTCCCCGGCCTAGTCGTTAGCGGCCAAACCGGGGACGCCGTGAATCCTTCCCTGGAGGCTTGGCCTCGCCATCCATGGCTCGGACACCCCGGTTTGGCCGCTAACGACTAGGCCCTCCCATTGCTGCACGCTCCTCGCGCTGAGTATCGGCAAGCGAAGTCATTTGCGCCTGCGATTTACTCGTAGACCTAGAGGTGGAACGATCGGAACGGAGCCAGGCGGAGTTCCTATGTGCTGTCCGCGTCCCGGAATGACCTGATCAGGTAATCAACGAAGGCGCGGGCTGACGCTTTAGCCTGCCGACCGCCGGCAAGAATTGCGTTGGCTTCCACGGCCCCGATATGCCAGTCCGGCAGGAGCTGAACCAGCATGCCGTTCTCAATTTCCGAGCGGCATCCCATGAGTGCGGTCGATACCACTCCCATACCCGCCAAGGCCGCCGCCGTGGTTCCTTCGTTGACGGTGATCATGAGTCGGCTCTCGACTCGAACCGACGTGGTCTTCCCGCCTTTGCTGAAGGTCCATCCCGCCGAGCCGGAACTCGACGGCCCCAGAATGATTTGATGTGCGGCCAGGTCTGCCGGAACCTTCGGCGTTCCGGCCCTAGCCAGGTATTCCGGCGCTGCCGCCAGAAGGCGCGGGGAGTCAGCGAGCTTCCGCGCAGTCATGCTGGAATCGCGTAGCGTTCCAAAGCGCAGCGCCACATCGATCGCCTCCTCGATCAGACTCTGGTGTGAGTCGGTGAGCACCAGATCGATTCTCAGCTCAGGGTGCTGCGCCACAAACGCCGGCAGGCGCGGGATGATTTCTCTTACCGCGAAGCTCGTCGAGGCGCCGACCCGCAGATTGCCGCGCAATTCTCCGGTGCCCCTCACCAGATGGTTCGCTTCTTCCAGCGACGCAAGAATAGGGTCCAGCCGCGCCAGGTACTCCGCTCCCGCCTCGGTGAGCTTCACGGCATGGGTGCTTCTTACCAGCAGCGCTGACCCCAACTCCTGCTCCAGCTTGGAGACGATCCTCGAGACCGAGGGCTGCGATAACCCGACTTCTTTGCCCGCCGCCGTAAAGCTGCCGGTCCTGGCGACCCGGCTAAACAGGCGCAGCGAAGAGATTCGATCTTTCATTTGTTTTTCAAATAATCAATAGCCATTTCTTGATGCTACCAATCATTTTTCATATGAGCAAAATGATCTCCATCGGCGGCTGAGCTCAGCTAAAGACAGCTCGGCAGCCCAAATCACCGACACGCAAAAGGAATGAAATCATGACGCTTCAAGAAAAACTCGACGCATTCAAGGCAGACTTTGAAACGCATCAGGCGCCGCCCGCGGCGGTGGAAGCCTTTCATCGTTCAACCCAGGAACTGATTGACGCCGGCTACGCAGAGCGCGCCCTGAAGGCCGGGGACCAGGCGCCGGAGTTCACGCTGTCCGATTCCGAGGGCAACGAGGTCTCGTCTCGAGACCTACTCACCGAAGGGCCGCTGGTCCTGACCTTTTACCGGGGCGTTTGGTGCCCCTATTGCAACCTTGAGCTGCAGGCGCTGGAAGCGGCAGTCGAGGATATCCAGGCTCGCGGGGCGACGCTCCTGGCGATTTCTCAGCAGAGCCCGAAGAACAGCCGCGCCGCTAAGCGGCAGAATAGGCTGAGCTTTCCAATCCTGACGGACCAGCAAGGCAAGCTGGCACAGCAGTTCGGTTTGCGCTGGGAACTTCAGAGTTACCTCATCGACGTCTTCAAGATGTTTGACGTCAACCTTCCGGCAATCCACGAGGACGACCAATGGACCTTGCCGATGCCCGCGCGCTACGTGATCGATCAGCAAGGCACCATCGTCTACGCAGAGATCAATCCGGACTATACCCAGCGGCCCGAGCCCAGCGATCTGTTGCCCGTTCTTGATCAGGTGATCCGGAAAGCAGCGTAACGACCCAGTCCCGGCGTCCGCCGGCGCGGCGCCGGGGCGTCCAGCTAAGCATATATAGGAATACCACCATGAAAATTTCCAACAGCACGATCCTGATCACCGGCGCGAATCGCGGCATCGGCCTTGCCCTGGTTGAGCAGGCCCTGGCAAAGGGCGCCGATCAGATTTACGCAACCTATCGTTCGCTCGAGAATCGAGCGCGGCTGGAGCAGTTTGGGCAGCGGGTGAAACCGCTGCACCTCGATCTCAGTGATCGGGACACAATCGCCCAGCTAGCACACGCAGTGCCGACACTGGATATCCTGATCAACAACGCGGGGCTGTTCAGCGCCGCCGATCTGCTGGAAGACACCGAAGCCCAGCTGCGCAGCGATTTTGAGACGAACTTTTTTGGCGCGCTTGCGGTTACCAAAACTGTGCTGCCCGCCCTGAAAAGCGGGACGCCGGCGGCTGTTGCCAATGTCTCCAGCATCTCGGGCCTGGCGTCGATGCCAAGCTTCGGCGGCTACTCAGCATCGAAAGCTGCCGTGCACTCGATGACACAGGCACTCCGGGCCAAGCTAAAAGCCGATTCCATCACGGTCCATGGCGTTTATCCCGGCCCTGTAGCCACTCGCATGACGGAAGGCTTTGAGATGGAAACAACGCCACCCGATGTGGTTGCCAAAGCCATGCTCGACGGCATCGAAAACGGCGTAGAAGAGATATTTCCGGACGCCATGTCGCAGCAGGTTGGCCCCGTTTATCTGGCGGCGCCCAAAAAGCTGGAACAGGCTTTTTCCGAATTTTGAGCTCGGGATCATCAAGGGAGACCACGCATGCAAAACTATACGACACATACGATTGAGAACGCTCCGCCAGCAGCGCGACCCGTCTTGGAGGCAGTCAAGGCGAAGATGGGTTTTGTCCCAAACCTGATGGCCACCATGGCCGAGTCGCCGGTGCTGGTGGAGAGCTACCTGACGATGATGACGCTGTTTGACAAGACGGCGCTTACCGAAACGGAGCGCCAGATCATTTTGATGACCAATAACCGTCTGAACGGCTGCACCTACTGCATGGCAGCGCACACCGCGGTTTCCCAACGGGCCGGGGTCGATGACGCCATCATCGAGGCGCTGCGCGTTTTTGCGATCATCGTCCATCGGTCACGCGGGCGACCAACGCCGGAGCAGATCGATGCCTTTCTTGCGGCGGGTTACACCAAGCAAACCGTGCTGGAAGTGATCGTCGGCACAAGCCTCAAGGTGCTTTCCAATTACACCACGCCCATCACTCAACCGAGCTTGGACAAGGCTTTCTCCTCCGTGGCTTGGAGCGAAGACATGGCTTCTTGATTCCGCCGGCGTGGTCGGCGTTGCTCGCGATACTTCACGCCCCGTTTCCTGCCATGCAATGTATGGCTGTGAACTACGCTTCGCCCGCACCGCGACTAGGCGCGACATCGCTGGTTTCCGGAACGCTGGCAGGGCCGCTGGCTTCGATACTTGGGGGTATCACGCGGAGGCACTCGGCAACCGTTGTGAGGCCCGCCGCTACCTTTCGCGCGGCGGCAACACGCAAGGGGCGCATGCCTCGGCGCTGCGCCAGGCGGGTGATGGCGAGCTGGTTGAGCTCCGGCTGGATGACCGCGGATACCGCGTCGTCCACCGTGAGCATCTCGTAGATCGCGGTGCGGCCCCGAAAGCCCGTATTGCGGCATTCGGTACAGCCCACCGGCTCGTTGACCGTCGCCGGCCGCTCCATCTTCCAAGGGCCGGTCAGGCTGCGCCACGCCGCTTCGCTGATCTCGGCGGGTTGGCGGCAATGCGGGCATAACGTCCTGACCAGCCGCTGAGCCACAATGCCGCTCAGCGTGCCGCGCAGCAGGTAGTGCGGCACGCCCAGATCCATCAGGCGAATGATGGCTGACGGCGCGTCGTTGGTATGCAGGGTAGAGATCACCAGGTGGCCGGTCAGCGAGGCCTGGATTGCCATCTGCGCGGTTTCCAGGTCGCGGATCTCGCCCACCATAATAATGTCAGGGTCCTGGCGCAGCAGCGTGCGCACGCCTTCGGCAAATCCCACGTCGATCGACGCCTGCACCTGCATCTGGTTAAACTCCGGACACACCATCTCGATGGGGTCCTCGACCGTGCAGACGTTGATGTCCGGCCGGGCCAGGTGGCGCAACGTGGCGTAAAGGGTGGTGGTTTTGCCCGATCCCGTCGGGCCGGTGACCAGCACAATCCCGTGGGGGCGCTCGACCATGCGCCGCCAGATCATCGCCTCATGCTCCGTAAAGCCCAGCTCGTCGAAACTGCGCGTGGCCACCTCCGGATCGAAGATCCGCATGACACATTTTTCGCCGAAAGCCGTCGGCATGGTGGACAGCCGCAGCTCGATCTCCTGGCCTGACGGGCTGCGCGTCTTGATCCGACCATCCTGAGGCCGACGCTTTTCCGCCAGATCCATACGCCCGAGGATCTTGATTCGGGAGGTTACGGCGGCCATCACCGGCGTCGGCATCTGGTAAACCTTGTGCAGATGCCCATCGATGCGGAAGCGTACGTTGCTGCGCTCGCGGCGTGGCTCCAAATGAATGTCGGACGCGCGCTGCTCGAAGGCGTACTGGAGCAGCCAATCGACGATGTGCACCACGTGCTGGTCGTCGGCCGACAGCTGGCCAGCCTGACCCAGCTCCAGCAGCTGCTCGAAGTTGAGCACCTTTTCGGTATCGCTGCGCAGGCGTGAATCCTCAGCGCCCTGCACCGAGCGTGAGACGCTGTAGAACTCCAGCACAAAGCGATTGATATCAAGGGGGCTGGCAACCACCGGACGGATCGTCTGACGCACGATCTGTTTCAGATCGTCACGCCAGGAGAGGTCAAACGGCTCGGAGGTGGCGATAACCAGCTCGTCCTCACCGACCTCAACGGGGAGGATGCGATAACGCTGGGCATACGACTGCGAAACGATGGACGTGACCGAGTCGACGTCCACCTCCATCGGATCGATGTGGTAGTGGTCCATGCCGGCCCGTTCCGCCAGCCAGCCGGTAAGGGTTTCGAGCGTCAGCGTGCGATCGGCGTAAGCCGCGTGCTGAAGCTTCTGGTTCGCCACCACGACCAGCGGATGCAGATGCACCCGCGCGCCGTCTCGACCGGCCTCACCCTTTAACAGGTTGGCGTCTTCCTGGAGCAGCCAGCCGTCGCTGACCAGCGCCGCCAGCACCTGCTCCAGGCTCAGGGGTTTTCCGCGCGCTAACTCATTCATCGCCTTATCTGTCCGCGTCGACGACCCGGGCTGTTCTCCCGTATCCGTAGGGTGGACCCATACGCCTTGTTGCTCGCTTCCCTGGGACGGTGGGTCCGGTTTGTCGAGTATAGCGGTTATACTGCGCGGCTAATTTTTGATGGTTTAGGGACATGCCGCAGGCTTCCACTTTTCAGTCGTTTATCACCCAGCTCAACCAGTTTTGGGCAGACCAGGGGTGTGTGTTGATTCAGCCGCTCGATACGGAAGTGGGCGCCGGTACGTTTCACCCGGCAACCTTCCTGCGCTCGATTGGTCCCGAGCCCTGGTCAGCCGCCTACGTGCAGCCCTGCCGCCGCCCGACCGACGGCCGCTACGGGGATAATCCGAACCGGCTCCAGCACTACTATCAGTATCAGGTTGTGATCAAGCCGTCACCGCTCGATATTCAGGAGCTATACCTGGAGTCGCTCAAGGCGGTGGGCATCGATCCGCTGGTTCACGACATCCGCTTTGTGGAAGACAATTGGGAGTCACCGACGCTCGGCGCCTGGGGCCTCGGCTGGGAGGTCTGGCTGAACGGAATGGAGGTCACGCAGTTCACCTACTTCCAGCAGACCGGCGGCCTCGACTGCAAACCGGTGACCGGTGAGATCACCTACGGCCTGGAGCGCCTGGCCATGTACCTGCAGGACATCGACAACGTCTATGACCTGGTGTGGACCCGCAGCGGTGATCGAACGGTGACGTATGGCGAGGCGTTCCACCAAAACGAGGTGGAGATGTCCACCTACAACTTTGAGAAGGCTGATGTACCGGTGCTGTTTCAGGCGTTCGACGAGTGTGAAAAAGCCTGCCGCGAACTCCTCGAGTCTGGGTTGTCGCTGCCGGCCTATGAGCAGGTGCTGAAAGCCTCGCACACCTTCAACCTGCTCGACGCGCGCAACGCGATTTCGGTCACCGAACGCCAGCGCTTTATTCTTCGGGTGCGGGATATGGCCAAGGGGGTCGCGCAGGCTTACTACGACAGCCGAGAAGCGCTGGGCTTTCCGGCGCTCGGCGAGGCCGAAGCACCGGTCGCCGAGGCGGTCGCCTCATGAGCACCGCCGCTGAAACCTTGCTCGTCGAGTTGGGTTGCGAGGAGCTGCCGCCCAAGTCGCTGGACCGGCTCGCCGACGCGTTCGCCGCCGGCGTCGCCGAGGAGCTGGCGGCGGCCGGCCTGACCGATGCGCAAACCGGCCAGGCCGAGGTGTTCTGCAGCCCTCGCCGGCTGACGGTCCGGCTGGCTGGCGTGCTGGCGCAGCAGCCGGATCGAGACGAAGAGCGGCTGGGGCCGGCGGTGGCCGCAGCGTTCGACGAGGCCGGCGAACCCAAGCCGGCGGCGCTGGGTTTCGCCCGCTCCTGCGGCGTTGAGCTGGCGGAGCTTGAGCAGCTGGAAACCGATAAAGGGGTCCGCCTGGCGCTGCGCCGCAGCGTGCCGGGGCAGCCGCTGCAGGAACTGATTGTCGGCATGCTGGAGCGCGCGCTAACCAAACTGCCCGTTCCCAAGCCGATGCGCTGGGGGGCCAGTCAGGCGCTGTTTGTCAGGCCGGTGCACTGGATTGTGGCGATGTATGGCAGCGAGGGCTTGGCTGGCGAGCTGTTTGATCAGCCGTTCAGCACCACCTCCCGCGGACATCGTTTTCTGGCTCCCGGCCCCGTGCCCATCAGCCATCCCGACGCCTATCCCGAAGCGCTTAAGGCGGCCGGCGTGCTCGTGGACCGACACGAACGGCGCGAGGAGATCCGCCGGCAGGTTGCGGCGCAGGTTGAATCACCCGACCAGGTGCAGCTCGACCCGGAGCTGCTGGATGAGGTCAACAACCTGGTCGAATGGCCAGCCGCCCTGGCCGGCGCCTTCGATTCAGCGTTTCTGGCGGTGCCCGCTGAAGCGCTGGTTTCGAGCATGCAGTCACACCTGCGCTTTTTTCCGGTGCGCGACAGCAGCGGCGAGCTGACGCCTCGTTTTGTCGGCGTGGCCAACATCGAGAGTCGAGACCCGGCCCAGGTCAGCCGAGGCTACGAGCGGGTGATTACGCCCCGTCTGGCCGACGCGCGATTTTTCTGGGAAACCGATCTCAAAACGCCGCTCACCGAACACCAGCAGACGCTCGCCGGCATGGTGTATCAGAAGGCTCTCGGCAGCCAGTGGGATAAGGTGCAGCGGGTGAGTCGCCTGGCCGCGTCCCTGAGCGACACGCTGGGCGTCAATCCGGCCTCCGCCGTGGCGGCAGCTGAGCTCGCAAAAACCGACCTGCTCACCCAGATGGTGGGAGAGTTCCCCGATCTGCAGGGCACTATGGGCCGCTACTACGCTTCGGCGCAGGGCCACCCGCAGGACGTCTGCGACGCGATCGAACAGCACTACCTGCCGCGTTTTGCCGGTGATCATCTGCCTCCGCCGGGGCCCGGCCAGGTGCTGGCGCTGGCGGAACGCATCGACACGCTCTGCGGTATCTTCGCCGCGGGGCTAAAGCCGAGCGGCAACCGAGACCCGTTTGCCCTGCGCCGCACCGCCCTGGGGCTGATTCGGATCATGATCGAAGGGCAGCTCGATCTGGAGCTTAAGCCCCTGATCGACCTGGGCCTAGCCGGCCTGACCGACCGGATCAGCGATGCGCCCGAGTCGGCCGACGAGGTGGAGCGATTTGTGATGGAACGGCTGCGGGCCTACTACGCGGACCAGGGCATCAGCACCGACGTCTTCGAGGCGGTGTGGGCGAGAAAGCCCAGCCGGCCGCTCGACTTCCACCAGCGGGTCACAGCGCTTCATCAGTTTGTGGACGACGACGCGGCGGCGGCGCTGGCGGCGGCCAACAAGCGGATCGCGAACCTGCTGCGCAAAGCGGAGCTCGAGTCGGTGCCTGCCGTCGACCCAGCGCGCTTTGAGGAAGCGGCGGAGACCGCGCTGTTTGAAGCCCTCGAGGGCGTGTCGGTCAGCGCGCGTCACGCGGCCGAGGAGCGGCACTATGACCAGGCGCTCACTCAGCTAGCCACGCTGCGACCGGCGGTTGACGCCTACTTTGACGCGGTAATGGTCATGGCCGAGGACCCAGCGCTGCGCGAGAACCGGCTGGCGACCCTGGCGCGCATCAAGGCGGGCTTTGACGATATCGCCGACATTTCCCTGCTGCGACCCGCGCCATGAAGCTGGTCGTCCTCGGTCGTGACGGTGTGATCAACCTGATCAACGAGGACGAACCGGTACGCCGGGATAGCTGGAAGCCCGTGCCCGGCAGCATCGCCGCCATTACCCGACTCAACCAGGCAGGCTATCGAGTGGTTGTCGCGACCAACCAGCAGGCGCTGTCTTTGGGTCAGCTCGGCGTGGAGGAGCTGCACGACGTGCACGAAATGATGCTGCGCGAGGTGCAGGAGAGTGGGGGTTCCATCGAAGGCATCTTTTTTGCCGCCAAAGGTAACCCCGACGGTCACGGCAAGCGTCAGCCGAAGGTCAACCTGCTGCGCCAGATCGAACAGCGTTACCACGTTCCCAGCACCGCCATCACCGTGGTTGGCGATTCCCGCGAAGATCTGGAGGCCGCCAAAGCGGTTGGCGCCCGCGCGCTGCTGGTGCAGACCGGCGACGGCGCCCACGCCTTGAGCGACCTCAACCACTTTGACGGTGTGACCATCTTCCGCGATCTGGCGGCTGCAGCCGAGCAGCTTTGCCGAGAGGCTGCCAATACGCCTCATGGCTAAGCTTCGGGCCGCGCTGTTTCTGCTGAACCTCGCGCTGTCGCTGGTGGTGTTTGTGCCGGTGCTGCTGCTCACCGTCGTGCTGCCGGTGGACTATCGGTTTTACTTTGCCCGGCGGTGGATCCGCTACACGCTCGCTAGCCTGAGCCTGATCGGGGGCATCAGCGTGGAGCTGCGCGGGCTGGAACATATCTCCCGCAGGCCGGTGATCTACTTCGTCAAGCATCAGTCTACGCTCGAGACCATCGTGCTGCAGGGGTTGCTGCCGCCCTTTTCCTGGGTGCTCAAAAAGCAGGTGTTCTACATCCCGCTGTTCGGCTGGGGTCTGGCCATCCTGAAACCCATCGCCATCGATCGGACCGCCGGCGCCAGCGCCGTGACCCAGGTCAAGGAGCAGGGTCTCGCCCGGCTGGCGGAAGGTCGATCGATCAGCATTTTTCCCGAGGGGACCCGGAAGGTGCCCGGCTCACCGCCAAACTACAAAATCGGTGGGGGCGTGCTCGCGGAAGCGGCTGACGTGCCGATTGTGCCGGTCGCCGTGAATACGGGGCTCTTCTGGCCGCCGAAAAGCCTGCTGATCGGAAGGCGTGGAAAAGCGGTGATCGAATTTGGGCCGCCGATGGATGTGAGCAGCCTCGGCGCGGCTGAGATTACCGCGAAGGCTCAAGCGTGGATCGAGCCGAATACCGACCGGTTGCTAAGCGAGGGCAGGGCCCAGTTGAGCCGCTAGGCTGAGCCTGCTTCGGGTGCAGCCTTGGGCTTGCGTCGACGCCGCCTGCGGCGACGTGGCTTGGGGGAATCGCCGCCACCGTCGTCACTCTTCGCGGCAGTCTCACCACCCTCGCCACCACCGGAGCCTCCCTCGGCGCTGGCGCGCGGGCCGCGCCCACCTGAACCCCCTCGCCGACCGCCGCCGGAGCTTCCGCCGCGAGGCCGGCCGCCACCGCGGCTGGGGCGACCCCCACGGCCATCTCGCGGGCGACGGGGCCTGGGCGCGGGCGGGTTGAGCTGCACCAGCAGCTCGGGATCAACACTCTCTACCGGAATGGACGCTTCGATATACGCTTCGATATCAGGCAGCGAGAAGGCGAAATCCTCACAGGCAAAGCTGATCGCGTCACCCTTGGAACCCAGCCTGGCGGTTCGCCCGATGCGATGCACGTAGTCCTCAGCGTCATGAGGCAGGTCAAAATTGAACACGTGGCTGACTTCGGGGATGTGCAGACCCCGGGCGGCGACGTCCGTAGCCACCAGAATGCCGATCTCACCTTCGTGGAACTTGGCCAGGAGCGTTTGCCGCTTGTTCTGCCGGACGTCGCCCGACAGCACTTCGGAAACAAAACCGTTGGTTTTCAGAAACGCGTTGACCTTTTCTGTCGCGGCTTTGGTGTTGCAGAACACCATGGTTCGATAAGGCTCGATTTGCTTCAGCAGGCCCACCAGCAGCGGTATCTTTTCGCTGTTCGCGGGGAAATACACCGTCTGAGTCACGCGGTCAGCGGTGATCTGCTCGGCTTCCACGTCCACCCGCTCCGGGCTGTTCATGTGTTCGTAGGCCAGCTCGGTGACGCGGTAGGAGAGGGTGGCCGAAAACAGCATGTTCAGCCGATCTTCCGGTGCCGGCATCCGACGCAGCAGGTAGCGGATGTCCTTAATGAAGCCCAGGTCGAACATGCGGTCCGCCTCATCGAGCACCAGAACCTCAATATGACGGAGGTTGAACACCTTCTGCTTGAAGTAATCGATGATGCGTCCCGGCGTACCGATCAGGACGTCAACGCCGTCTAAAAGAGTTGCGCGCTGCTTTTCGTAGTCGATACCGCCGTAGGCGAGCGCTAGCTTAAGCCCGGTGTGCGCGCCGAGGACCTCCGCGTCCTTGTGGATCTGGATCGCCAGCTCCCGCGTCGGCGCTAAGATAATCGCGCGGGGGTTGTTGGCCCGGCGCTCGGGGTCTTTCGGCTGGGTGGTCAGGAGGCGCTGAAACGCGGCCACCAGAAACGCACCCGTCTTGCCGGTTCCGGTTTGACCCTGGCCGGCCACGTCTTTTCCCTCCAGCGCGAGCGGCAGGCTCTGCGCCTGGATCGGCGTACACATCTCGAAACCCGCATCGCGCAAGCCGGCGCTGATCTCGGGGACGAGATCAAATTGATCGTAGCGAACGTCAGAAAAAGTCGGTTTTGACATGGGGCGGGAAGACCAGCGTTGATGGCTTGATTTGCTTTTCTGCTTCGGCTCCAATGCCTGAAGGCCAGCAAAACGACAGAGCCGGGAGGGCGGCAGACGCCGCGAAGCCCTGCAGTTTAGCGGATATGGTTGAATCCGCAAGCAAAAACCCCAACCTACTGACAGCGGCAAAAGCGCCGGCGAAAGACGAGGAGACAGAAGTGAGCGAGCGAATTATTCACACCAGCGACGAAGAGTTTGAGGCCCAGGTCCTGAAGGCGGACGGCCCGGTGCTGGTCGATTTCTGGGCCGAATGGTGCGGCCCGTGCAAAATGATTGCGCCGGTCCTGGATCAGGTCGCCGAGGAATATGGTGACAAGATTACGGTAGCCAAGATGGACGTCGATACCAACAAGCAGACGGCCATGAAGTTCAACGTCCGGAGCATCCCCACCCTGATGATCTTTAAGGACGGCGAGCTCCACGACACGAAGCTCGGCGCCATGAGCAAAGGCCAGCTGACCGAATTTATCGACGGCGCGATCGCCTGATCCATCGCCGCGATTCGGCGACAAACAATTGGCCTCGACCGCTGGGACTCCGGCGGTCGGCGGCTTAGCCAACCGACCTTTTTTACCAAACGACCCCATCGCCGAACGGGCCGAAGGCCGCGTCAGCACTGGATTCTTGTCGGCTTCCGGCACGCTTTACCCCCGCCGGGGTTCATGCTACTTTAAGCGCTGACGCAGCAGGCACCCCCTGCCGCTGCGCTTCCAACCCAGATTGATACTCAATTAATACTTAACATCTTCGGGCCACACCCGACGTAATCCTTAACGATATTTGCCCGTGGCCGGGCATCAGCATCAACGCGCGGGACCTTAAGTCCCCAAAAAGGCTATCCGCCCTATGAATCTCACCGAATTAAAAACAAAATCTGCCACCGAGCTGGTTGGCATTGCCAAGGACATGGGGACGGAAAACCTGACCCGCGCGCGCAAACAGGATTTGATCTTTTCGATTCTGAAAGCGCACGCCAAAAGCGGCGAGTCGATCTACGGTGACGGGGTGCTGGAAATTCTCCAGGATGGCTTCGGCTTTCTGCGGTCGGCGGACTGCTCTTACCTGGCGGGCCCCGACGATATCTACGTCTCGCCGAGCCAGATCCGACGCTTCGGCCTGCGCACCGGCGACAACGTGGCGGGCAAGATTCGCCCCCCCAAAGACGGCGAACGCTACTTTGCGCTGCTCAAGGTACAGGAAATCAACTTTGAGCCGCCGGAGGCCGCTCGCGGCAAGGTGCTGTTTGAAAACCTGACGCCGCTGTTTCCGCGCGAACCGCTCGCGCTGGAGCGAGGCAACGGCAGCACGGAGGATCTGACGGCTCGCATCATCGACATGGTGTCGCCCATTGGCAAAGGCCAGCGCGGTCTTGTGGTTTCTCCTCCCAAGGCCGGCAAAACGATGATGCTGCTGAACATCGCGCAGTCGATTGTCGCCAACGCGCCGGATTCCAAGCTGATTATTCTGCTGATCGACGAGCGGCCCGAGGAGGTGACCGAGATGGCCCGCGCGGTGGATGCGGAGGTGCTGTCCTCCACCTTTGACGAGCCCGCGTCACGCCACGTGCAGGTCGCCGAGATGGTGATCGAGCGGGCCAAGCGTCTGGTCGAACACAAACAGGACGTGATCATCCTCCTGGATTCCATCACCCGCCTGGCGCGCGCTTACAACACCGTTGTGCCGTCGTCAGGCAAGGTGCTGACCGGTGGTGTGGACGCCAACGCGCTGCAGAAGCCCAAGCGTTTTTTTGGCGCAGCCCGCAACATCGAAGAGGGTGGTTCGCTGACCATCCTGGCGACGGCCCTGGTCGATACCGGCTCCAAGATGGATGAGGTGATCTACGAGGAGTTCAAAGGCACCGGCAACATGGAGGTGCACCTCGATCGGCGCATCGCGGAGAAGCGTATCTACCCGGCGATCAACATCAATCGCTCTGGAACCCGGAAAGAAGAGCTGCTGGTCGAAGCGGACGTGCTGCAGAAAACCTGGATCCTGCGCAAGCTGATCCATCCGATGGACGAGCTGGCGGCCATCGAGTTTATGCTCGATAAGCTCAAGGCGACCAAAACCAACAACCAGTTCTTCGATTCGATGAAGCGCTGAGGGGCGTCCGTCCGTCAGCCCGCCGTCGCGCGGGCGGCTATTTGATCCGCGCTAAGATCCCGTCCAGCTCGTCGAGCGAGTTGTAGCTCACCACCAGCTGTCCTTTGCCGCTGGCGCTGTGCTTGAGCTGCACCTTTGCGGCCAGCCGATCGCCGAGGTCAGTCTCGAGCTGCTGGATGTTTGGGTCCTTGGCGGCCGCCGGCTTGCTCGCACTTGAATCCCCCTGCAGCCAGCGCTTCACCAGCGCTTCAGTCTCGCGCACCGACAATCCCTTCAGCGCCACCTGCCGTGCCGCCTGAGCCTGCTCGGCGCCGGTCAGACCCAGCAAGGCCCGCGCGTGGCCCATCTCCAGGGAACCGGACTCAACCAGCTTTTTGACCGCCGCCTCCAGCTCCTGGAGCCGCAGCAGATTGGACACGGCCGCGCGGGAACGGCCCACCGCGCGGGCTGCCGCTTCGTGGGTAAGCTCAAACTCGTCGATCAGACGCTTCAGCGCCGCCGACTCTTCGAGTGGATTCAGGTCCTCGCGCTGGATGTTTTCGATCAGCGCCATGGCCACCGTCGCCTGGTCGGACACCTCGCGCACGAGAACCGGTACCTCAGCGAGGCCGGCCAGCTGCGCAGCGCGCCAGCGCCGCTCGCCGGCGATGATTTCGTATTTGCCGGCGCCGATCGTGCGAACCACAATCGGCTGGACCATGCCCTGTGCGGCAATGGAGTCGGCGAGCTCCGTCAGCTTCGCCTCGTCCATGCCGGTGCGCGGCTGATATTTCCCGGGCTGCAGCAGTTCGACGGCCAGCTCGCGATAGGTGCCCTCCGGCTCTGATGTCGGCGCGCCTGCGCTGCCGGCTGACTCACCCAGCAGCGCGTTGAGGCCCTTGCCGAGCCCGCGTCGCTTGGCGTTCATGGTGCCACCCGTCGGTCGCTGCCGAGCGCTTCCCGGCGCACCAGTTCTCCGGCCAGCCTGAGGTAAGCCTGGGCACCCCGGCTGCCCGGGTCATAGGTGATCACCGGCTGACCAAAGCTGGGGGACTCGGCGATTCGCACGTTGCGAGGGATAACCGTCATATAAACTTTGGCTCCAAAATGCTGCACCAGCTGGTTGGATACTTCGGTAGATAGGTTGTTGCGCACATCAAACATGGTGCGCAGCAGGCCTTCGATTCTTAGGCCCGGATTCACCGCCTCGCGGATTTGTTCGATGGTGTCGAGGAGCGACTTCAGTCCCTCCAGCGCAAAATACTCACACTGGATGGGTATCAGGACCCCATCAGCTGCGGTCAGCGCATTGACCGTCAGCATGCTGAGGCTCGGGGGACAGTCGACCAGCACCTCGTCGTACTGATCCTGGATGGGCTCCAGCGCTCGCTTCAGCTGCGCCTCACGCGCCAGCTTGTCCATCAGCCGAACCTCAGCGGCGGTGAGCGCGGTGTTGCCTGGCAGCAGATCGAACTTGAAATCCGGCAGGCTGTGGCGGGCCTCCACAATTGAGGTTTCGCCGAGCAGCACCTCGCCCGTAGTCAGGCTCTGAGCGCGGGCGTCGACGCCGCAACCCATTGTGGCGTTGCCCTGCGGATCCAGGTCCACCAGCAACACCCGGCGACCCCGATCGGCGAGCGCATAGGCGAGATTGACGCAGGTGGTGGTCTTGCCCACCCCGCCCTTCTGGTTGGTTACCGCGATCACTCGGGCCACGCAGCGGCCTCCGGCGTTTTCTCAACAATGCTCAGTTTACGCACTCCTTCACTGCCCGGCACGGAAAGGGTCACCGTTTCCCGCAGCCTGAAGCCTTCGATCACCGCCTCTTTGGCTTGATTGGGGCCCTGCATGGCGAGGACCTGACCGCCGCTGCGTAGCAGATGGCCCGTCAGCGCGAGCAGCCGATCCATCGGCGCAAACGCCCGGGCCAGGACGCCATCGTAAGGCGTCGATGGCTGGTGCTGCTCAACCCGCATCTCCAGCACGGTCACGTTCGGCAGTCGCAGCGTTCGCGCCGCGTGACGCATGAAGCGCGCTTTCTTGCCGGCGCTGTCAAGCAGCCAAAACTGCCGCTCCGGCTGCACCACGGCCAAAGGTATCCCAGGCAGGCCCGCGCCGGCGCCGACGTCAATCCAGCGGGACCCGGCAAGATACGGATGAATCGACAGGGCGTCCAGTACGTGCCGCCCCAGCATCGCCTCGCGGGATCGCACCGCCGTTAGGTTATAGGTCTGATTCCAGCGGTTGAGCTCGTCCAGGTAACGCAGCAGCAATTGAACCTGCGGTGGGCCTACGGCCAGATCGAGCGCCGCCAGCCCCGATTCCAGGTCCGTTGTCAGATCAGTGGGTTTCATCCAGGCGGGAAAACGCTTTAGCCCGGCAGTATCTTTGCTCGGTCTCCGGGAATCAAGCGCTGATCAGAACGTACAAACCCCGAAGCCCTCGGGCCAGCGCTTTGTCGAGTCACCCACCCGCCGGGACCTTCCCCTGCTACCATCGCGGCATGAAGCTGACCCGAACTCTCGCGCTTCGATGGCTTGGCGCGCTGCTGACGCTATGGCTGCTCCTGGGGCTGCTCAGTCCCGGCCTGATCGGGCTGTGGCTCGAGCGCCACGCCGGCGGCATGATCGCGGGGATCGATCAACAGTTTGGGCAATACGAGATCCACGCGACAGCGCTGCAGCGGCGCTGGTTTTCCAGCCAAACGACCATCAGCGTTGCGAGCACCGAGGGGCGCGCGTTGTTTGACTATCCACTGACGCTCCAGCACGGCTATCTGACTTTGAAGCCAGCATGGCTGCAGGCGGACGGCGCGCTGGTCGGGGCTGAAGGTGCCGCGCTCGGGAGCCTAAGCTGGCGCCTCAGCCTGCTCGGTACCGCAGAGGCATCTCTCACGCTGCTGCCGGCCAGCGGTATCAACGGGGCGCTGGATCTGAGCTACGAGCTGCGAAACGGCAGCTGGTTGCTCTCGAGTCCCGGCATTTCCGGGCCAGGCTTTGAGCGCGTCGTGGGTCGGCTGGAGATCGCCGCGGACAAGGGTGACGCGGTGCTGAGGGTGCAGGCGGATCGCTTCACCGGTCAGGGCTGGTCGCTGAGCGGCGTGTCGCTGGACGGCGACGCGCGGACGGCAGCCGAAGCCGAAACGCGCGAAACGTTGGTCGGGCTTGAGCTCGCCCTCGCGGGGGCCGGGTATCAGCAGGACGGGCTGTCACCCTTCGGCGCGTGCCGCTGGGAGGTTGCACTGAGTCGGCTGTCGCTCCCGCTGCTGATCAAGGCGCTGGAATTGCGGGACACCCAGTCGGCGCTGGCGCTGCTGCCGCCGCTGCTGGAATGGGAGCCGGGTATTCCACGCGTGAACCTGGCGATGAACCACCCCGAGCTGGGCCAGGCGCGTTTTTCGGGTTCCGCCTCGCTGACCCAACCACCCCCGGCTGGCTTCCTGCTCCGCCCCCAGACGCTGATGCCCGTGCTGGTTGCGGAGGTCGAAGGCGTAATCGCCGAGCCGCTGGCGGTAGGGATGACTCGCGCAAACTTTCTCCGCGCCGGCTACCCGCAGGCGCAGGCTACCGGCTATGCGTCGGAGCAGTGGAACGCGCTGGTGCGCGACGGCTGGCTGGAGCGGCAGGGTGAAGAACTCAAGAGCCGTTTGGAGCTGGGTGATGGCGAGCTGCTCGCCAACGGCCTGATCAAGCGACGCTGGTCGGGCTGAGCAGGGGCAACACTTCCGCCACAGGACCCGCTTTGACAACCTTTCCGGCCTCGAGCAGCACCACGTGCTCAGCCACCTGGCTGAGCCGATCCGTATCGTGCGTGATCATCAGCATCGAGAAGCCCCGCGCGCGCTGTAGACCCCTAAGCAGCTCGAGCAGCGCGGCCCGCACCGGAATATCCAGGGCGCTGAATGCTTCATCGAGCACCAGCAGCGCAGGCTTGACCGCCAGCGAGCGGGCCAGCGCCACGCGCTGGCGCTGACCGCCGGACAGCTGATGTGGATAGCGATCGAGAAACGACGCATCCAGACCGACATCGCTGAGCAGGTTACCGGCCTGGGCGGCGGCTTCACCCACCTGCGCCAGCGATTCCGCCAGGACCTGGCGAACGCGGCGACGCGGGTTCAGGCTGGCGAACGTATCCTGCAGCACCAGCTGCATCGGCAGCCGCTCCGGTCCCCAACGAGGCCCCATCACCTGACCGTTCAGTCGCACCGTGCCCTGCGCTGGCGTCAGCAGGCCCATCACCGTTCGGGCCAGCGTCGACTTGCCGCTGCCGGATTCGCCGACCACGGCGGTCGTTGAACCCGCGGCCAGCTCCAGCGAGACCTCGTCGAGCGCGCGACCTCCCGCGGCGCCGGGAAAAGCCACGGTGAGCCCGTCCAGCGCCAGCCGCGGTGGATCCGCTGAATCAGGCGGTGGCGCGGCCGGCTCGGCCATTGGCTGCGGCGAGTCACCCGATGCCTCGGCATCCGCTGGGTCTGTTCCACTCGGGCGCGTGAGGTGCAACAACCGCAGCCCCAGGTGTTCCATCAGCGGCAGGTCGTGCGTGATCAGCAGCACCGCCATGTTTCGCTGGGTCGCCAGCTTCATCATCAGCGCCATAACCTCGCGGGTCGTTCGACCATCCAGCGCCGCGGTTGGCTCATCGGCCAGCAGCAGCGCCGGTTCCAGCGCCAGCGCCAGCCCCAGGGCAACGCGCTGACACTGCCCGCCGGAGAGCTCGTGAGGATAGGCTCGCAGCCAGCGGCGCTCGTCGCCGAGCTCAAGCTCGCTGAGAATGTGGCGAGCGCGATCAGCGCTCAGGCCAAGCTGACGAAACTGCCGTCCGATCCGCAGCACCGGGTTAAGCGCCACCGCAGGGTCCTGCGACAGACCGGTGATGTGGCGACCCCGCAGCGCCAGCCAGCGTTTTTCGGGCAGGCCCACCAGCTCCTCGCCGTCAAAGCGGCAGCTGCCCTGCACCCGGGCACTCGCCGGCAGCATCCCCAGAAGGGTCCGGCCCAGCGTGGTCTTGCCACAGCCCGACGGACCGCAGATCGCCAGCAGCTGGCCTCGATCCAGCGACAGCGATGCCAGGCTGAGCGCGGGAGGGGTGCCCGCCGGCGCGCCCGGTGACAGATAGTCCACCGAGAGTTGCTCGATTTGAAGCAGGGGATTGGTCATGTTCTGAGCCGACATGATATTCCGAATCGGGATAACGGCGTAGAGCGATTGCTGATATGCTGCCGCCGGCAATAAGGCTGACCCCTATGAACAACAACACCCCGTCAGAACCTGCCACCCGCGAATCGCTGCTCGCCGACCTGGAACGAGGCAGCAAACCCCGCGATCAGTGGCGTATCGGCACCGAACACGAGAAGTTTGGATTTTGCCTCAAAACCCACCAGCCGCTGGCCTATGAAGGTACACCCGGCATAGCCGTCATCCTCGAAGGGCTTTGCCAGGACGGCTGGGATGCGGTGACCGAAAACGACAATATTATTGCGCTCAAGCACCCTGACGGCAGCTCCGTCACCCTCGAGCCGGGCGGACAGCTCGAGCTGTCCGGTGCGCCGCTGGAGAACATCCATCAGACCTGCACCGAGGTCAGCCGGCACCTGAAGGCCGTCAAGTCGGTCGCTGCACCGATGGGTGCGGGCTTCATTGGCCTGGGCTTCCACCCGCTTGCGAAGCGCGAAGACATCCACTGGATGCCCAAAGCGCGGTATGGGGTCATGCGGCGCTATATGCCCAAGGTCGGTAGCCTGGGCCTGGACATGATGACCCGCACCTGCACCGTGCAGGTCAATCTCGATTTTGAAAACGAAGCCGACATGGTCGAGAAATTCCGGGTGTCACTGGCGCTCCAGCCGCTGGCCACCGCGCTGTTTGCCAACTCACCCTTTACCGAAGGTCAGCCCAACGGGTTCCTGAGCTACCGCTCCCAGGTGTGGACCGATACTGATCCGCAGCGTGCCGGAATGCTGCCTTTCGTCTTTGAGTCGGGCATGGGGTTTGAACGCTGGGTCGACTACATGCTCGATGTGCCGATGTACTTTGTGCGCCGCGGCGGCCAGTATATTGATGCAGCCGGGCAGTCATTCCGGGATTTCCTTGCCGGCAAGCTGCCGGCGCTGCCTGGCGAACAGCCCACTCTCACCGATTGGCAGGATCACTTGACCACCGTGTTCCCTGAGGTCCGGCTCAAGACCTTTTTGGAAATGCGCGGCGCTGACGGAGGACCGTGGCACCGACTCTGCGCGCTGCCGGCTTTTTGGGTCGGATTGCTTTACGACGCCGACGCGCAGACGGCCGCCTGGGACCTGGTGAAACACTGGACCGCCGATCAGCGTCAGCAGCTACGCAACGACGTTCCTCGGCTGGGGCTGCAGGCTGAGATCGACGGCCAGCCGCTCGGCGAGATCGCGCGCGAGGTGATGGACATCGCTTCTGCCGGCCTTCGTAGCCGCAACCGGCTCAACGACGTCGGCGACAACGAGAGCGGCTTCCTGGAGCCGCTGCGCGAGATTGTGGAAAGCGGGGTAATTCCGGCGCAGCGCAAGCTGGCCAAGTTCCACGACGAATGGGACGGCGACATCCATCCCATCTTCAAAGAGTTTGCGTATTAGTTCATTAATAGTGGGGTCAGAGTAAAGGGTCAGAGTAAAGCGCGGCTTTACTCTGACCCCTGTTCATCGTCAAGCTCAGTCCTCCAGCTTGACCATCCCAGCTTCAACCTCTTCGATTTTCCAGACCACCAGCTCCCAGTCTTCCCGCCGCGGGCTGTCCGCCTTCAGGCCGAGAAAATAGCGGTTTCCTGACTGGAAGTTGACCGTGATCTCCTGCGGTCCACCGCGGGACAGATCCCGCGCGATACCCGGCACCAGATCGCGATTCACGATGCCGCGGGCTCGGATGGTATGCACACCCGGTTCAATCCGGCGCTGGCCGCGGGGATCGCGGATCTCCCGGTCGTCGATACGATAGATCTCCACCGGAAAGATGCG
Source organism: Pseudomonadota bacterium (assembly GCA_039033415.1). Classification (NCBI taxonomy): domain Bacteria; kingdom Pseudomonadati; phylum Pseudomonadota; species Pseudomonadota bacterium. The sequence goes on from JBCCCR010000008.1 coordinate 90,157, forward strand.
TTCGGCACGTCGACTGACGTCGGTGAGGATCAGCGCGTAGCGCTCGCCCGCCATCGGTCCAGTGTCGGGGCCTGTGGCGCAGGCGGTTAGCAGCCCAAAGCTCAGGAGCAGGAGAGTCAGCGACAACGATTTCATTGGCGGCACCGGTCAGCGTGCGGTGAGCTTGAGCTCGATGCGCCGATTGCGGGCGTAAGCCAGCTCGTTTTCCCGCGGATCCAGCGGGTGATACTGACCAAACCCGGTGGCCGCCAGCCGCCGAGGGTCAATACCGCTGCGCTGCAGGTAGCGGACTATCGCCAGCGCCCGGGCCGTGGAGAGCTCCCAGTTTGACGGGTAGGCCGGGGTGGTGATCGGCCGGATATCGGTGTGTCCGTCGACGCGAAGCACCCAGTCGATGTCGGCAGGAATCTGCGTTTCTATTTCCTTAAGGACAGCGGCAAGGCTGCGGACCTGGGCTTTGCCCTGGTCTTCTAGCTCAGCGGAGCCGCTCGCAAAAAGCAGCTCCGACTGGAACACAAAACGATCACCCTCCACACGCAGATCGGGGTTCTCACCCAGCGCCGCCTTCAGCCGACCAAAAAAATCAGAGCGGTAGTCTTTGAGCTCCTGTACCTGGTTGGCCAAAGCCAGGTTCAGACGCTGACCCAGGTCGGCAATTTCGGAAGCCTGCGTCGTATTTTCCTGTTCGGCAAGCTCGAGCGCGCTGGATACCTCGGTCAGCTGCTGGCGCAGGGCCTGAAGCTGACGGTTGAGCAGCACCACCTGGGCCCGCGCCTCATCGGTCAACTCCGCCTGGACGGTGGCCTCTCGCCGGGTCGTGTCCAGCGCCCCGGCCAGCTCCGCGACCTCGGCCTGCAGTGCATTCCGCAACTCGGTCAACGCGGCGAGATCTGAGTTGAGCGCGGCAACGGTCTCGGTGCTGGCGGCCAGGCTGGCTTCGCTCTGCGCCAGCTCGTCGGTGAGGGTGCTGCGAGCCGCCTGCGAGGCGGCCAAGGACTCGCTGAGGGTTGCCAGGCGCTGCGTGAGCGTAGCGCTGGTGGACTGCTCCAGAGCCAGCATGTCGGTAAGCTCGGCGACCTGGCCCTCCAGCGCGCTCAGCGCACGCTGTTTCCCGCTGAGTTCGTCGGTTAGGAAATACTGCCCCAGGGTGAACAGCAGCAGCACAAAGATGACCACCATGAGGAGAGCCGCCAGGGCGTCGACAAAACCCGGCCAGATATCCAGCGGCCGCCGGCGGGCGAGGCGGGCGGACATCAGCGCGGCAATTCCTCGTGACCGACAGCCTGTCGCATCAACGTTCCTCCAGCTCGGTCCGCTGGCTGAGCGCTGCCGCCAGCGTGCGGTTGAGCAATCGCAGCTCCGAGCGCAGATCCTCCGAAAGCTGATCGTTATTGACGCTCTGTCCGAGGTCGGCGATCCGGCGATTCAGGGTGGCCAGCTGGTGGTGCAGCTCGCTGCGGTGGGTCGACTGGTCGCCGAGCGCACGCTGCATACGTTCCAGCCCGTCAGCGGTTTGTTCGAGCAACGCCTGCACGTAGGCGGGTACGCCGGCTTCCCCGTCACCCGGCAGGGCGCCGCTGGACAGGCGGGTCACGCTGGACAGCCACTCCTCGAGGTCGTTAAAAAACCGGTTCTGCGCATGGCCTGCCTGAAGGTCAAAAAATCCCAGGATCAACGAACCGGCCAAGCCAAAAAGGGATGACGAAAAGGCCACCGCCATGCCCGCGAGGGGCCCTTCGAGACCGGCCTTCAGCCGCTCAAAAACCGCCGGGCCCGCGCCGTCAGCGGGATCCAGCCCGCCGATGATTTGACCGACATCGCCGATCGTGAGCAGCAAACCCCAGAATGTCCCCAACAGCCCCAGAAAAATCAGCAGCCCAACCAGATACCGGGTCACGTCGCGGGACTCATCCAGCCGGCTGCGGATACTGTCGAGCAGCGAGCGCAGGGATCCTGCAGAAAGGGTGAACTGCCCGTCATCATGGCGAGCCAGCATCCGCGCCATCGGCGCCAGCAGGTGGGTTTCCTCCCGGCTCTTGCGGGCCGGATTCTTGCGCCGGAATTCGTCGATCCACCGGGCTTCCTGATACAGCGCGAGGACCTGGCGCAACGTGACCAGTAGACCGATGACGAGCACGGCGACAATCACCCCATTGAAGGCGGCGTTCGCCATGAACGCGTTCTTGAGCGGCTCCAGCAAAACCACCAGCAGGGCCGCGAGGGAAGCGGAGAAGACGGCCATCCAAAACAGTGCGCGGTGAGGGCGGGTGATCTTCAAAGCCATTGGGACGTTTACCTCTCGCCAGATCGGCCAGCCTGCGGGCTAAAGCTGGCAAAAAGGTGGCCGGCTGCAGGCCACGATGTGTTACGTCTGTTAGGACACCGCCGAGCCCAGAAGTTCGCCAGGCGACAACGCGCCTTGGCCCGACGATGCGCCACATCCATTAGACGCACCGCGGGCCAGCTCGGTTACAGAAAGCGCCGGGGGAGAGGTAGCCCCGGCGCACACCAGAGATTGTCAGGGCTCGCGCGTGGCCCCGAAACTGGCTTTGGCTCGCAGCTTTGCCTCCAGCGCGCGCAGGGTTGGAGTCGCAGCCGCCAATCGCTCGGCCCGGCTTCGCGGCGCCGCGACCTTTCCGTCTTTTTGCGCCAGGAGGGCCAGCTGCGCGGCGTTGCGAGCGCTTCGGGATAGCCGCGGCTGCATAGCCGAGGCGGCGGCCGTTTTCGCTGACGGGTTCAGCGTTTCGCTGAAGGTTAGATCGGAGATGCGTCGACCAAACGTCGGGAAACCCTCACCGGTCAGGTTGGCGCCCGGCACAAACCGTTCGGCAATACCGTTCATCTGGTCGGTGCCGAAGTCTTCGCCGAACACCAAGTAGGCCACAAACTCGTTGACGGTTTCCGCCACCACCACAAAAAAGATGTTCTCCACCGCGTCATACGATCCCGCGACTTCCAGGTCGGTGCCTGAGCGAAGGCCTTCGGTGGTCGTGTCATCGCCGGTGCCGGTGACCAGGTCGAGCGTGAGCAGGTCCGCCTCAAACGGCTGAACGTTTACGTCGCTGGGAAAGCAGTTGTTGTCGATTGGGGCGGTGCAGTCGGTCACAAAAATCCACTGACCCTGCATGGCCAGATACGGATCATCAATCGAGGGGGAATACCAGAATCGCTGAATCGGGATCAGCTCACCGTCGATCAACAGCTGACCGGTGGTCAGCGTTTCGAACGTGAGAGAAATTGGGCGTCCGGTAAAAGTACTGACCGGATCGCGAAAGGCGCAGCCCAGGCACTGTCCGTCCTCGGAAAACACCAGCTCGTCATCAAACCGATAGGACACCGGACCGGTGACGGTTGGTGTGAGCGTGCCCAGTGCGCTAAACCAGAGCGGTTCACGAAGGGTGGCGTTGGCTTCGTCGGTATAGGTGTAGATCGTCAGAAAGACCTGCCGATCCTGAACCTCGATGGCATAACCCCGACCCGGCTGCTCGGGATTCCAGTAAAAGCCGCTTTCCGGCACAAACGCCTGGGTAAACACCTGTGCTGCGGCGCCGAAAACGCTGAGCAGTAAGGCCAGGCCAAGCAGTGGCGCGGATTTAGAGAAGGCCATAGGCACACGTCCTGATTCAAACAGCTGACATTATGGCAGCTGCACCTGAATCGCCAATGAACGGTTAGCCTAGGAGAGCTACAGCAACAGCTCTAAAAAAGGCAGGGATTGGGAACGGCCGGAAGATCAAGCGGCGTGCATGGCGGCGAGCGGGCGCCGCGGCTACAGCCGGGGCCGGTTTTTTTCCACGGCCCCAGCTAGATTTTATTGGCTCAGGTAGGCGCCTGGTCGTCCCACATGATGACCGACACACCCATTTCGTTGTCTTTGGGCAGCGCCGGATCGTAGAACCCTTTTTCGCGAGCACTTTCGCGGGCCTTGGCCAGCGCCACCGACAGCTCCTCGCGCCAAAACTCGCGCAGCTCTTCACGCCGCTCGGGTTTGATCTGAAAACCGTAGATGGTCCGCTCGAGCAGCGGGTCGGTCGGATGGTTCACGTTATGGGAAATCGTTTTAATGTGGTGCGAGAGCACCCAGCCAACGTAGTCGTAAGTCACGCCGGAGCGACCGTTATTCGCGTAGTTTTCGCTCACCAGCGAGACACGATCACCGCGGATCGCGATATTGCCGGAGGCCAGGAGCGTGCGTTTCAGGAAATTCGGCGTGAGCTCGCCGCCATGGCGGGAGCAGACGCTCTGCCAGTCGGGGAAGTTTTCACCGCTTAAGGAAAGCTCTTTGGGCATCTCGCTGTCGGCCGCCCAGCCGGACAGGAAACGCACCACCAGGATGTCACCTTTTTTATCGTGGTACTCATCCCGCAGATACTTTTTTACGGTTTTTGCCGCGGCGCCAGAGTGAGAAATAATTTCTTGCATGCTCAGGCCTTTTTTCTTAAGCGCCTGAACCGCACCCGCAAAAACCAGGTCAGAAAATCGTTTGACGGAAACCTGTTCAGCCACCAGCAGATCCGTAAAGGCATCCGCAACCTGGATGATCATTTTTTCCAGAGAAGTGAGGCGTTCGCTCGCCATGAATGTCAGTCCTCCGGCCACGACGCAATGAGGGGCTGTGGCCTAATATAGTTGTGGTTCTTGGCCTAAACCCCGGGACTGACAAACGATAGAGGTTTAGGTTGATCTTATCGGCGCTTGACGCCTGCCTTCTTAACGAGGCGGCGCCAGTCTATGCCATCAGCGTCAAGGATTCCAGTGTTTTCGGGAGGTCTCGCGGTGTAGATAATGCGCAAATGGAGCTGATCGACATCGGGGCAAACCTCACCCACGAATCCTTTTCCCATGATTTGGCGGAGGTGCTGGAACGGGCCCGCCAGGCTGACGTAATCCAGATGATGGTGACCGGCGCCAGCCATCAGGGTAGCGAAGCGGCCCTCGAGCTGGCGCGCGGGTATCCGGGATTATTGTTTGCCACCTGCGGCAATCACCCGCACTACGCAGACGAATTCAGCGACGCCATGGCCGCGGATTTTGCGCGCTGGTCGGAGGCTGACGAGGTGAAGGCAATGGGTGAGACCGGTCTGGACTATTTCCGGGATTTATCGCCGAGGCCCAAACAGCAGCAGTCGTTCGAAGCGCAGCTGGAGCTGGCCGTGGCCAGCGGCAAACCGGTGTTTCTGCATCAGCGCGACGCCCACGAGGATTTTCTTGCGATCGTGACCCGCTACCGCGATCAACTGTCGCGGGCGGTGGTGCACTGCTTCACCGACAGCGAGCAGGCGCTCAATGACTACCTCGATCTGGATCTGTACATCGGGATCACCGGCTGGATTTGTGACGAGCGCCGCGGTCGCCACCTCAAAGATCTCGTCAGCCGCATCCCCGAAGATCGGCTGATGGTGGAAACCGATTCGCCCTACCTGCTGCCGCGGGACCTTAAGCCGAAACCCGCCAGCCGCCGCAACGAACCCTGCCACCTGCCGCACATCGTTCGGGAGATTGCCGCCTGTCGCGGGGAAACACCCGAGGTCACGGCGGCCAACAGCCTAAGGACAGCACGGGAATTTTTTGCGCTAGAGCCCAATCAGCACTCTAGCGAATAGGCCGCAGACGGCGGATGGCGTTACGCTTAAGTTCGCAAGCCCACGCCGCGCTTGAGGAGTACCAGGCACAAGCAGCCCAGCACCAGCACAAACACCGCAGACACGCTGTAGGCCACCGTCAGACTGACATCGCTGACGCCGAGGATGCCGTACCGAAACGCGTTGACCATATACAGAATCGGATTGGCCAAAGACACGGTCTGCCAAAACTCGGGGAGCAGCGAGATCGAATAGAACACGCCGCCCAGATAGGTCAACGGCGTCAGCACAAAGGTGGGGATGATCGAGATGTCGTCAAACTTATTGGCGAAGATCGCGTTCACCATGCCGGCCAACGCGAAGATCACTGCCGTGATCAGAACCACCGAGATGGTCACCAGCGGGTGAGCCACCTGAAGATCGGTAAAAAACAGCGACACCCCGAGCACCACAATACCCACCAGAACGCCGCGGAACACCGCACCCGTAACGTAGCCGGCCAGAATTATCACCACCGGCAGCGGACTGATCAGCATCTCCTCAACGTGTTTGCCGAACTTGGCGCCAAAGAACGAGCTCACCGTGTTGCCGTAAGAGTTGGTGATGACACTCATCATGATCAGGCCCGGCACAATAAAGTCCATATAGTTGAACCCATCCATGGTGCCGATCCGTTGGCCGATGAGATTGCCGAAGATGACGAAATAGAGCGTCATCGTGATCGCCGGCGGCACCAGGGTTTGGACCCAGATCCTGACAATCCGCGTGACCTCTTTGCGCACGATCGTTGCGTACCCCACCCACGCGGTGTGGGCAGTCGGTCTGACGAGGGACCCAGTGGTTGGGGCGGCTTCGACGCCGGTCAGCGCGTCACTCATTGGGTTTCTCCACCAGTCGCATAAACAGTTCTTCCAGCCGGTTGGTTTTGTTGCGCATCGACAGAACGCGGATCCCCCGCTTGTCGAGGTGTTCGAACACGCGATTGAGGGCGCGGCTTTTAGGCACCTCCACCTCAAAACAATTTGGGTCACGAAGCCGAGAAACGTAACCGTCGATCTGCGGTGGCTCCTCGAGGTCTTTGTCGACATCCATCACAAACGTTTCGATGTCCAGCCGGGTGAGCAGCTCGCGAACCGAGGTGTTCTCCACAATCTCGCCGTGATCGATGATCGCAATGTTGCGACACAGCTCCTCCGCTTCCTCGAGGTAGTGAGTGGTCAGGATGACCGTGGTGCCCTGCTCGTTGATCTCGCGGATGAATTCCCACATGGCTCGGCGGATTTCGATATCTACGCCGGCCGTCGGCTCATCGAGAATGAGGAGTCGAGGCTGATGAATCATCGCGCGGGCGATCATCAGGCGCCGCTTCATACCGCCCGACAGCGTTCGAGAGATGACGCTGCGCTTGTCCCAGAGCTGCAGCTTACCCAGCAGCTCCTCCGCTCGATCGTAGGCTTTGGCGCGCGGGATACCGTAGTAGCCCGCCTGATTCACCACAATATCGAGCGGCCGCTCAAACCAATTAAAGTTCATCTCCTGCGGCACGAGACCCAGCTGGCACATCGCCAGCGCCCGCTGACGCTCCACGCTAATACCAAAAACTTCGGCGTCGCCACCGGTGGGATTGACCAGCGAGCTGATGATGCCGATCAGCGTCGACTTCCCGGCACCGTTGGGGCCGAGCAGGGCAAAAAAGTCGCCTTCTTCCACGGTCAGGCTGACGCCGTTCAATGCGCGAGTCCCGTTTTCGTAGGTCTTTTCGAGGTTTTTTACGTTGAGCGCGAGCATGTCTTCCCTTGCCGGAGTGACCCTGAATTACGTGAGGTATGCGAATCAGGTGCGGACTGGCGAAACGATCGCCGAGCGTTAATTTTGCGCCCCGCGGGCGCGTTTGTGAAGCGCCGGCATTGGCGCGGCCAGCTCCACACTACGTAATTGACACAATTGGCGGGTGGCCTGGATTGAACTGCAATACCAAGCCCTGACACAAGGCCCATTACTCATGGCAAAAATTTCCAAGATTCTGGCCATCGCAAACCCCCTGGTCGCGCTCTCGGAGGACCATCCAAGTGTTGGGCAGCCGGCCTGTGACCGGGGCGCACAAATCGCCAAGATGCTCGGTGCCTCGCTCCGCCTGCACGCGGTGGTTTACGAACCGTCCGCCAATTTCGATCTCTTCCATATCGCCGACGAAGACCATGTGCGTCATCAGTTCCGCGAAGACGCCCAGGCTTTGCTGGACCAACTGGCGGCTCGCTACGCCAAGCAAGGATTGGCGGACGTCGACACAAGCACGCAATGGGCCCATCCCTTCGACCGCGGTGTGATCGGCGCGGTGGAGCTGGACTGGCCCGATGTGGTGATGATCACCGCGAGAAATGCTCAGCGCCTGTCTCCCGCCGAGTGGCGTTTGCTGCACGGCTGCGAAATCCCCGTCTGGCTGGTCAGGGATGAGCCGTGGCCCAACCCGGCCCGGATCGCCGCGTTTGTCGACCCCGCACACCGATCAGCACACCGCAGCCAGGCTGATCGCGAGGTGCTGAACTGGACGCTGGCACTCCACAACCAGGTTGGTGATGCGCGGCTCATGCACGCGATTCAGCAGATCCCCGGCGAGGGGCTGGACGATGACATGCACGACTACCTGGCGGAGGTCAAAGCGCAGCGCCAGGAGGAAATCACTCGCCTGCTTCCCGGCGACGGGGGCGTCAAACTGCCGATCGAGCTCGCCCCGGGTGAACCGGAGATTCTCATGCGCGATTTTGCCCAGGGAGATGACGCGGCGCTGGTGGTGATGGGCGTGTTTTCCCGCTCACGGCTGGCGGACCTGCTGATTGGGAGCACAGCGCGTGAGGTGTTGCCAGACCTGCCGTGTGACGTGCTGGCGGTGCCGGCAGACCGGTAACTCAAAAACCTACTTGCCGATACAGAAGCTGGAAAAGATCTCCCCCAGCAGATCATCCGGTACAAACTCTCCGGTGATGTCAGCGAGCGCCTGCTGAGCCAGCCGGAGCTCCTCGGCCAGCAGCTCGGGCTGTGGATCGTCCTGGACCAGGGCCTGCGCCTGGGCTAGATGATCTCGAACAGTCTCGAGCGCGCGCAGATGCCGGCCGCGCGCGCTGAACTGTCCCTCCTGCTCAGAGCTGGCCCCCGCGAGACTGCGCAGGTGCGCCCGAAGGTCGTCCAGTCCAGCGCCGGTTCGCAGGGAAATGTAGAGACCCTCAGCACCTTTGCCGGGGTTTGCGCCCGAACGGTCGATCTTGTTGTAGAGCACCGTTTGCGCGGGCGCCGCGGGCGGCAGCTTCGGGCGCCTGGAGTCTGAGTCCGCGTCGTCCACCATGACCAGCACATGGTCAGCAGACTCCACGGCCTGCACTGCTCGTCTCATGCCCTCCAGCTCAACCCGATCCTCACTCTCCCGGAGTCCGGCGGTATCCACCAGGTGGAGCGGCACCCCGTCGAGCTGGATCTGCTCTCGCAGCACGTCGCGGGTGGTGCCGGGAATCTCAGTCACGATTGCGCTGTCGCGCCCGCTCAGCGCGTTGAGCAGGCTCGACTTGCCGGCGTTTGGCGGCCCGACAATGGCCAGGGTCAACCCGTTCCGCAGCGCAGCGCCGTGACGTGCCCCACGCAACAGCTCGTCCAGTAGCGAAACCAGCCGCGCGACCTTTTCGCCGAGCGCCGCTTCGCCCAGGAAGTCGATTTCGTCGGTTGGAAAATCGATGGCGCCTTCCACAAAAACCCGCAGCGCCGTCAGCTCACTCAGCAGACTCTGAACGCGCTGCGAAAACGCCCCTTCCAGCGAGCGACTGGCGGCGCGAGCCGCGCGCTCCGTGGATGCGTTGATCAGATCCGACACCGCCTCGGCCTGGGCCAGGTCGAGCTTGTTATTGATAAACGCGCGCTCGGTAAATTCGCCGGGTCGGGCCATGCGGGCACCCAGCGCCAGGACGCGGTCGAGCAGGAGCTGCATCACCACCGGGCCGCCGTGGCCCTGAAGCTCCAGCACGTCCTCGCCAGTATACGAATGCGGCGCGGCAAAAAAGAGCACAACCGCCTGATCGAGGGGCTCGCCGGCCTCGTCCAGCACGGGTAGATAGCGGGCCCGGTTCGGTTCCAGGGTTCGCCCCACCAGGGGTATTTGTAAGGTAAGTGCTGCCGGGCCGGACAGCCTGACGATGCCAATGCCCGCCGCTCCGGGAGCAGTGGCGATGGCCGCGATGCTGTCAGCCGACGGCGAGGTCAGCCGCTGGCCTCCACCCGCTTGGTGATCACCCACTGCTGGGCGAGCGAGAGCACCGCGTTGACGGTCCAGTAGAGCACCAGGCCGGCCTGAAAGAACGCAAACATGACCGAGAACACGATCGGCATGGCCAGAAAAATGCGCTGTTGAATCGGGTCGGCCGCCGGGTTCGGGGAAAGTTTGGTGGTCAGGAACATCGCCGCGCCGTTGATCACGGGGAGAATAAAGAGCGGATCGGGCGAGCTCAGGTCGTTAATCCAGAGCATAAAATCCGCCTGCCGGAGCTCGACGCTCTCCAGCAGCACCCAATAGAGCGCAAAAAATACCGGGATCTGAACCAGGATCGGGAGACAGCCGCCGAGCGGGTTCACCTTTTCCTTTTTATAGATCTCCATCATGGCGACGTTGAACTTCTGCTTGTCGTCGCCGTGCCGCTCCTTTAGCTGCTGGATTCGTGGCTGCAGCTTACGCAGCTTGGCGGTACTGCGGTACTGGGCTTCGGAGAGCTTGTAGAACACGGCCTTGACCAGCACGGTCAGCAGAACAATCGCCCAGCCCCAGTTCCCGGTGAGCGTGTGGATCTTGTCCAGCAACCAGAACAGAATCTTGGAAAACGGGGTGAAGATGCCGTAGTCAACGGTGAGGATCAGGCCTTCGGCCAGGGGTTCGATCTGGTCGTGTAGTTTGGGCCCGACAAACAGCGTGCTGGGGAAGTAGCCCATCGCGCCGGGGGCCACTCGCTGCGAGGGACTGAGCGTTCGGATCCGGTAACGCTGGCCCCGGTCCACGGCCACCGCCTCCAGCTGCGCCTGTTGCTCCGCTGGCGGTACCCACGCGGTGACAAAGTAGTGCTGCACCATCGCAGCCCAGGCGGCGGCGCCGCTGCGGGCGATCGCTTTGTCGTCCAAATCTTCGAAATCAAATTTCTCGTATTTGCCTTCAGCGGTGTAAAGCCCGGTACCGATGAAGCTGTAACGTTCCGGGTTGCTGAACGCGCTGCCGCTGACCTCGGGTGGCGGTCGTCGCACCAGCTGCTGGTAATCGCTACCGATCCATTCCTGATCGGAGTTGTTCCTTAGCGCCTGCTCCAGGCCCACCACGTATGAGCCGCGCGCAAAGCGATAGGTTTTGGTGAGCGTGGTCCCGCCAGCGCTCCACGTCATCGGCACCACCAGCTCCTCAGCGCCGTCGCCCAGCACAAAGCGGCTCTGCTCAACGGTAAAGGTTTGCGTGTGGTCTGCACTCGGGTGGGTGTTGCTGACGATGCCCGACTGCGCCAGGAACAGCGTGGCTGGATCGCTGCTGAGCAGCTGCACCTTGGTATCCGGAGTTTTCAGCTTCACCGGGTAGTCGCGAAGCGTTGCCTCCACGATTGCGCCGCCTCGCGTGCTGATTTTGAGGTCGAGCACGTCCGTCTGAACCGTAATGAGGTCACCACTTTCAGAATAGATGGCAGCTTCAGGCTGAGCCGCCGGCGTTTGGGCGACGCCGGGTGTGGGTATGTCCGCGGGTGGGTCGGAGCTGTCTTGCGCCGCTTCGGGAATGGCGTCAGCCGGCGGGACATTGTCGACCAGTTCTTGAACCGGTGCTGGTGCCGGGGCCGCTGGCGCGTAGTCGATCTGCCACTGCTGATAGATCAGAAACGCGCAGGCCATGAGGGCGATCAGCAGGAATAAGCGGGAATTGGGCATGGTGGATTTGGTTGCCTTTGGGCGCTTTTAGTGGCGGGCTAGCTCAGGTGCTCTGGGCTTGTGAGCGAGACCAGCTCATGAGCTGATCCCAGTGGCTCTCCAGCGCCGACAACAGGTCTTGGGCCGACATGCTGGCCGCCGGGGCCCGGGCGATGACCACTAGATCCACCGGCTGCTGCCGGATGGCGTTTCGCCGAAAGCTTTCGCGAGCCAGCCGCTTGATCTGATTGCGTTTTACGGCGCGCTTGTCGACTTTTTTGGAAACCGCCAAACCGAGCCTTGCGTGATTGGTGGCGCCTCGGCATGCCAGGACGGTGAACGCCCGGCTGGCGGTACGACGCGGCCTGGCAAAAACTCGACCGTAGTCCTTTTTGGTCAGGACGCGAAACGATCGGCCAAACCGTTCATCCACAGCGGCTCACCCAGAGCTGCCGGAAGCCGTTAGCCAGCTAGACGCTTACGACCTTTAGCGCGGCGCGCATTAATAATGGCGCGGCCGCTGCGCGTGGCCATGCGAGAGCGAAAGCCATGGGTGCGGGCCCGCTTAAGGCGGCTAGGTTGAAATGTGCGTTTCATGGGAGCTTACCTGCTTATCCGTTGTCGTCGCGCATACAAAAACACGGCCGTTCTCCTCCGCCAGGGGCGAGGCGCCGGGCCGTGTCAAAAGGAGCGAAAGAATACCGGCGCAGGTACAGTGGTGTCAACCGGTTCAGCGCTGGGAAGCAGCGTGTCCCGCTGGCGCCGATCGAGCGCTTTTTGCGGCAGCTTTAGACCGCCCGCAACCGAATCTTGGAAGTGATGGCTGGGCGGCGTTAGACTGCTCGGTCCGACAAATTCTTTGTCGGATTTAATGGCGGGACTGCACCGAATGAAACACTTGTGAGCGGCGACGAGCTCTGGGCCCGATGTTTGAGCCGGCTGGAAGGCGAGCTCAGCGGGCAGGAAATGAACATGTACATCCGGCCGCTGCAGGCACATTCTGCGGATGGCGTGACATCACTGATGGCACCCAATGAATTTGTGCTGAACGCCGTCCGCGATAATCACCTCCTGCTGATTGAGCAGACGCTCAGCCACCTGGCCGGATCAGCCGTTGATGTTGAGCTCTTTATCGGCTCGGTCGGCGGTGAAGAGGGTGCGCCTGCAGCCCCGGCAGGCGCCGCATCGGATCCCCGGATCGCCACAAATCTCGATCCGGCATTTCGCTTCGACAATTTTGTGCGGGGCAAATCCAACGAGATGGCGCAGGCGGCAGCGCTTCAGGTGGCCGACAACCCGGGACACAACAGCTACAACCCGCTGCTGCTCTATGGCAGCACGGGCTTAGGCAAAACACACCTCCTTCATGCGGTGGGCAACCATTTGGTCAGCACCGGCAAGGCTCGGGTGATGTACCTGCACTCAGAGCAGTTTGTTTCCCGGATGGTCCAGGCGCTTCGCCACAACAGTATCGACGAATTTAAGAGGCGCTATCGGACCGCTGACGCGCTGCTGATCGACGACATCCAGTTTTTCGCCAACAAAGAGCGGTCACAAGAAGAGTTTTTTCATACCTTCAATACGCTGATCGACGGCAAACAGCAGGTGATCCTGACCTGTGACCGCTATCCTCGGGATGTCGACGGTCTTGAATCCCGACTGCAGTCTCGTTTCGGCTCGGGCCTGAGCGTTTCGATCGAGCCACCGGATTTTGAGACACGGGCCGCAATCCTGATCGCGAAAGCGGCCGAAAAAGACTTGTGTCTCAACGAGGAGGTGGCGCTGCTGATCGCCCGCCATGTTCAGTCCAACGTTCGCGAACTGGAGGGAGCGCTCAATACGCTTTGGCTGAAAGCGCATATCACCAAGCAGGAGGTCACCGCGGGCTTTGCCAAAGAGGCGTTGCGTGAGCTGCTCTCCGCGCATCAGCGCCAGTGCACCATCCCTAATATCCAGCAGACGGTGTCCGACTACTACCACATCAGCGTGGCCGAGATGGTCTCCAAGCGTCGCTCTCGAAACATTGCGCGGCCGCGGCAGATGGCCATGTGCCTGGCCAAGGAGCTGACCGAACATAGCTTGCCGGAAATCGGCCGGGCGTTTGGCGGTCGGGACCACACCACCGTCCTGCACGCATATCGCAAAATCCACGAGCTTTGCAGCTCCGACGGGCGCTTGCATGACGACCACGACAAACTGGTTCGAGCCTTGACCCAGTAGCCGTCGACAGCGGAGACGGTGCTTTTTCCTGGTGGGCGGTATTAAGTGGTGGATAAATTGTGGATAATTTGTCGATAGCAGGGAGCCGGTGACTTATCCCCAGCTTACACACCGCCAGGGGCTGAAGTTATCCACCGCAAGAAATGACACAAGTCATTGATTTTATTAATTAATTGGGGGTTGTTCCAGTTATCTCGCGGAACAATAACAATAACTATCTAACTATTAAATAATCATAAGTGGAAGCCTATTTATGAAATTCAGCATTCAGCGAGAAGCTCTGTTGCGGCCATTGACCCAGGTAGCTGGGGTCGTGGAACGGCGACAGACGCTGCCGGTTCTTTCCAATCTGCTGGTACGGGCTGCGGAGAATCGACTGATGCTGACGGGCACGGACCTCGAGGTGGAACTCACGGCATCGGTGGGTGTGGAGGTTGAGCGAGACGGAGAGATCACCATCCCCGCACGTAAGCTTCTCGATATTTGTAAAGCGCTACAGGACGGAACGCGCCTCGACCTGGAGTTCGCTGCGGACAAAGCTACCATTCGCGCCGGAAGCGGTCGGTTTACGCTGGCTACGCTCCCCGCCAACGAATTTCCGGTCATCGAAGATGTTGAGGTCGGAGAATCCGTCCAGATCAAGCAAAGCGACCTCAAGCGCATTATTGAGGGCACCGCTTTTGCTATGGCCAACCAAGATGTCCGTTACTACCTGAATGGGCTGCTGCTGGAGCTTCGGGAGGGCATGCTGCGGTGTGTCGCAACCGACGGTCACCGGCTGGCCATCACCGACGTTGACGCCGATCTGGCGGTCGACGACGTGCGGCAGATGATCATTCCGCGCAAGGGTGTTCTCGAACTGCAGCGTTTGCTCGACAACGACGACGAGCCGATCACCGTCCAATTCGGTCGCTCGCATGTGCGGGTGGCGCTGGACGATGGGACGTTTACCTCAAAGTTGATCGACGGCAAATTTCCGGACTACGAGGCGGTGGTTCCCATGGGCGCTGATCTGGTCGTCGAAGGCGAACGTGACGACATTCGCGACGCGCTACATCGAGCCGCGATTCTGTCGAACGAAAAATACCGGGGCGTTCGCCTCGAGTTGGCACCGAATCAGATGCGGATTGTGGCGCACAACCCGGAACAGGAAGAGGCGGTGGAAGAGGTAGAGGTCACCTGTGAGATTGACCAGCTGGCGGTTGGTTTTAACGTCAACTACGTGCTTGACGCCCTCAACGCTCTGGAAACGGACCAGATTCAGCTTTGCTTCAAGGATGCGAACAGTAGCTGTCTTTGTAAATCACCGGAGTCCGAACACGCCCGTCACGTGGTGATGCCGCTACGCCTGTAGGCGAGATAGTGGCGCCGGCGCGCAGCGTACCGCTTCTTTTGCAATGATTCGCGTCAGTCGTCTCCAGATAGACGGCGTTCGAAATCTCAGTGCGGTAGACCTGAAGCCCGGTCCGGGCATCAATCTTTTTCTCGGCGGAAACGGCGCGGGCAAAACCAGCCTGCTCGAAGCGTTGCACTGCCTGAGCCGTGGACGCTCATTTTTGGGCAGCGGCCGACACGAATTCCTCAATCGAGAGCAGCGCAAAGCCATCATCGTTGCCCACCTGACGCAAAACGAAGAGTCCGCAGAGGTGCTGGGTATTCAGCGAGAGCCTTCGACCTGGTCGGCGAGAGCGGGGGGCGCCGACATTAAGTCGTTAGCAACGCTGGCGGAAAAGTTACCCTTTAGCGTCTTCCACCCGGGTCTTCATCGGTTGGTCGAAGGGCAGCCCGAAGACCGTCGAAGGTTTCTGGATTTTGGTGTGTTTCACGTGGAACATCATTTTTTAGACCAGTGGCGTCGTTATCGGACGACGCTCCGGCAGCGGAATGCAGCGATTCGCAGCGGCGCTTCGCTCGGAGAAATCACAATTTGGGATCGCGCACTGACGGACCACGGAGAAGCAGTTACGCAATTTCGACTAGATCACCTGGAGCGCATCAAGGAATTTGCCGGCAAACACTTGCAGGTTTTTTCGCCGTCGTTGGGAAAGATCTCGCTGTCGCTCGCTAAGGGTTGGCCGGAGGATCAAACGCTGGATGAGGCGTTGGATGAGAGTCTCAGCCAGGATCGTGATCTCGGATTTACGGGTCGGGGACCTCACCGAGGTGATGTTCGTTTGGTGCTCAGCGGTCAGCGAGTTGCCGGTCGTCTATCGCGCGGACAGCAGAAAATGGTCGCGCTGGCCCTGTTGCTGGCCCAGGCTGAGGCTATGTCGGAAGCCGGGGAGGTGCCGGTGATCGGGTTTGATGATTTACCGTCCGAACTGGACGCGGAGCATCAGCGTTTGGCCGTCGACGTGGTTCGGGAACTCGGCGCGCAAACGTGGATTACGGGCAACGCTTCACCCCCGGGGGTGGACCAGGGCGGCGTCGATAAGGTGTTCCACGTGGAACAAGGGCGGGTCTCAGAACTGGTATAATCGGAGGGTTGCGGCGGCTGTGGTTAGAGCCCCCAGCCCCAAAGAAATCCGCCCGGCGCCCAACGTTTGCGCGTACCCGCCGGGCCTCTGAGAGAAGATATGACTGACAAATACGATTCCTCGAATATTAAGGTCCTTAAAGGCCTGGATGCGGTACGCAAGCGTCCGGGCATGTACATCGGTGACACCGATGACGGGACCGGACTACACCACATGGTTTTTGAGGTGGTGGACAACTCGATTGACGAAGCCCTCGCGGGTCACTGTGACAACATCAAGGTGATCATCAGAGCCGACAACTCGATCACCGTGAAAGATAACGGTCGTGGTATTCCGACCGATATTCACGAAGAGGAAGATAAGTCAGCCGCGGAAGTCATCATGACCGTGCTGCACGCTGGCGGAAAATTTGACGACAATTCCTACAAGGTCTCGGGGGGGCTTCACGGCGTCGGCGTCTCGGTAGTCAATGCGCTGTCCGAAAAGCTGGAAATGCGAATCCATCGGGAAGGGCAGGTTCACGAGCAGGAGTACCACCTCGGGGTACCGAAAGCACCGCTAACCGTCACGGGCGACACGACTCGGACGGGTACAACCATCTCGTTCTGGCCGAGTGCCGAGATCTTTTCCGATACCGAGTTTCATTATGAGGTGCTGGCAAAGCGCCTTCGCGAGCTGTCGTTTTTGAATTCCGGGGTGCGCATCGAGCTCATCGATCAGCGCAGCGGAAAACAGGACGTCTTTGAGTATGAGGGCGGTATCCGTTCATTCGTTGAACACTTAAGCGGGAAAAAAGCGGCGCTGCATCCCACGGTCGTCAGCTTTTCCACGGAAGCCCCCGAGGCGTCGGTCGAAGCCGCGCTGCAGTGGACCGACGCCTACCAGGAGAGCGTTTTCTGTTTCACCAACAATATTCCGCAGAAAGACGGCGGGACACACCTGGCGGGTTTCCGCGCAGCGCTTACTCGAACGATCAACCAGTACACCGAATCGGCCGCGAAGAATGCCAAGGTTCAGCTTTCTGGTGATGACTGTCGGGAAGGGTTGATTGCGGTTCTGTCGGTCAAAGTGCCCGACCCCAAGTTCTCGTCGCAGACCAAAGACAAGCTGGTGAGCTCGGAGGTCAAAGGGGTTGTTGAATCGGCCGTGAGCAAAAAGCTCTCGGAGTTTCTGCTGGAGCATCCGCAGGAAGCTAAAGCGATCACCGCCAAGGCGGTGGATGCAGCGCGTGCTCGCGAAGCCGCCCGTAAAGCGCGTGAGATGACCCGGCGCAAAGGCGCCATGGACATTGCCGGCCTTCCGGGCAAGCTGGCTGACTGCGAGGAAAAGGATCCGGCGCTTTGCGAACTGTTCCTGGTGGAGGGTGACTCCGCCGGCGGTTCAGCGAAGCAGGGACGTAACCGCAAATATCAGGCGGTGCTGCCGCTCAAAGGCAAGATCCTCAACGTAGAAAAAGCCCGTTTTGACAAGATGCTGGGCTCGCAGGAGGTGGGTACGCTGATCACGGCGCTGGGCTGTGGCATCGGCAGGGAGGAGTTTGATCCCGAAAAGCTGCGTTACCACCGCATCATTATCATGACCGACGCCGACGTGGACGGCTCTCACATCCGCACGCTGCTGCTGACCTTTTTCTACCGCCAGATGCGGGAACTCATTGAAAGAGAACACATTTATATCGGTCAGCCGCCGCTGTACAAGATTAAACACGGTAAGCAGGAGCAGTATCTGAAAGATGACGCGGAGCTGAGTCAATATCTGCTGGCGCGGGCGCTGGATAAGGCGCAGCTGGTCTATGATCCCGATGTCCCGCCGCTGACCGGTACGGGCCTCGAAAGTCTGATGAAGCGCTATCAGGCGGTCCAGCGGAGTGTTCGCCGGCTGTCTAACCACTACAGCGAAACGGTGCTGCAGGCGTTGATGGGTGTGAGCAAGCTCGACGCAACCGCCTTCGATAATCCCGGTTCAACCGCCGACTGGGCCAAGGAGCTGGAGTCACTACTCAACGCTGATACCGGGCCGAGCGATCGTTATGAGGTGGAGGCCACCAACGAAGGTCTGGTGGTGCACGAATATACCCATGGCGTCAGCACACCTCGGGTTCTGCCGCCCGAGTTTTTCGACGGCGCCGATTACCGAGCCATGATGGAGCTGGGTGAGCAAATCTCGGGGTTGATTCAGCCCGGTGCGGTGGTGTCGCAGGGAGATCGCAACAGCGAGGTGTCCAGCTTCGGCGAGGTTGAGGCTTGGCTGATGGAACAGGCCAAGCGCGGCCAGACCATTCAGCGGTTTAAGGGCCTGGGTGAAATGAACCCAGAGCAGCTCTGGGACACCACCGTCAATCCCGAAACCCGCAGGCTGCTGAAAGTGACCATCGAAGACGCGGTTGCGGCGGACGATCTTTTCAGCACCCTGATGGGTGATGTGGTGGAGCCTCGCCGAGACTTTATCGAGAAAAATGCTTTAAATGTCAATAACTTAGATATTTAAGGCGCCAACCATTCGAAAGCCGGCGGGATTCCCGCCGGCACCGCTTTGCGCTACCATCGCGCACATGTTTTCTCAAGTTGCCGAGCGTGATCCCGCGCAGACTGCAGCACTGCTGACTGGCTGGGTTGTGCTTCTGGCGGCGGTGGTGGGTTGCATCTGGCTGACAGCGTCGATCGTCTGGAAGCTGGTGGATCTGAATCCGGCGCCGGCACCCTCGCTTGGTGGCGACGCTGAACCCCTTGCCACGGCGGCGGCCCAATCGGTGGATCTGCCCGGCCTGCATCTGTTCGGGCAGTCGGGTATGGCGATACCGCTGGGTGGCGGCACGTTCGATGCACCCGAAACGAGTTTGGATTTGCTGCTGCGCGGGACGCTGGCCTCCGACGATCCTGAGGAAGGTATGGCGATTGTGGTGGACAGCGAGGGTGATGGATTCTATAGCGTCGGCGACGAGCTGCCCGGCGCCGCGCGGCTGCACGAGGTTTATACCGATCGCGTGGTGCTGGTGCACCAGGGCCGATTCGAGACGCTTCGCCTTCGTGATGAATCCAATCCGCCGCCGCGGCGGCGACTGGCTCGCAACGGCAATCGGAGCGGCAGCCGGGGCGCCGGACGCAGCGGGTCGCAGTCGATGCCCGGAATCCGCACCAGCGCGGTGCCGGGCGGAAACGGCCAGCAGGTGGACTGGCGCAACGTCCAGACCACGCTCCGCATCGACCCCGCGGAGCTGGCCCGCCAGGTCCGCGTATTACCCCACATGGAAAACGGGAAACCCGTTGGCGTACGCCTCCAGGCCGGCCGCGATAGCGCGGTGTTTTCCAAGCTTGGTCTCCGCAACACCGACATCATCACGGAAGTCAACGGCGTGCCTCTCGATAACCCGGCACGTTCATTTGAGCTGATCAACCAACTCAAGTCTCAGTCGAACTTTGCGGTCCGGCTCAAGCGTGACGGCCGGGAAATGACCCTGAACATCGACGCCAACCAGCTGGGAAATTAATTGACTAACCACCCAAACCTGCTGTCATTCACCGCCGCCGTGGGACTGGCGCTGCTGCTGGCTGTGGTCGAACCAAGCCGGGCGCAAAGCGGCAAGCTCAACCTGGAAGACGCCAGCCTTCAGTCGCTGGTCGCTACCGTCGCGGAGGTCACCGGCAAGAACTTTGTCCTCGACCCGCGCG
Organism: Pseudomonadota bacterium; assembly: GCA_039033415.1. Classification (NCBI taxonomy): domain Bacteria; kingdom Pseudomonadati; phylum Pseudomonadota; species Pseudomonadota bacterium. The sequence continues at coordinate 110,017 of JBCCCR010000008.1, forward strand.
TTCAGGAAGTGACGGTCAACGTCATCTCCAACCGGGACATGAACCCGGACGAAATGTACGAGCTGTTTTTATCCGTACTGAGGGTTCATGAGTTCTCCGCTGTCCCGGCCGGAGATGTCATTAAGATTGTGCCGGATGCAAAGGGGCTGCGGGACGCTATCCCGCTGGTTAACAACAACCCTCGCGGTGACCAGCTGGTCACTCAGGTCATTGAGGTCAAGCACGTCCCGGCAGCCCAGCTGGTGCCGCTGCTGCGTCAGCTGATCCCCCAGAACGGCTCGGTGGCGGCCCACGAAGGTTCCAACGTGCTGGTGATTTCTGACCGCGCCGCTAACGTATCGCGGTTGGCACAGATCATTCGTCGCATCGATACCGTAAGCGAAGATGACGTGGAGGTGATGGCGCTGCAGCACGCCAACGCCATCGAGGTGGTGCGAGCACTCAACACGGCCACCGCAGGTTCCGGGGCCAACGGAGCTGGCGGCCCTAAAGCCCTGGCAGATCAGCGTACCAACAGCGTGCTGTTGTTCGGCGATCCCGCCGTCCGGCTGCGCTACAAAACAATTGTCTCCCACCTGGACACGCCCATCGAAAGTGGTGGTAGTACCCAGGTAATCTATCTCCGTTACGCCAGCGCGGAGTCGCTGGTACCGATCCTCGACAGCGTGGTGCGTGGGCCAGAAGGTGACGCCACGGACGGCCCCGCTACCATCCAGGCTCACGCCGAGACCAACTCCCTTGTGATTACCGCGCCCCCAGCTGTGTTTCGGACGGTGCAGTCAGTTGTGCGTCAGCTCGACGTGCGCCGTGTCCAGGTGCAGGTGGAGGCGATTATCGCGGAGGTTGCCACAGATTTTGCGCGTGAGCTGGGCGTTCAGTGGCAGGCTGCTTCGCTCGACTCTCTAGGCGATTCGGGACCGATCGGGGGTACCGGTTTTCCCACAAACTTTGGCACCGGCCCCGATATCCTCGACCTGACGCCAACCGGTGAAAACGTCTTTCCCAACCTCTCCGCCCTGGGTGCCGGTCTCAATCTCGGCTACCTGTCCGGCGTGATCGAAGTTCAGACCGGGGTGGATGCTGACGGTATCCCGATCATCCAGGAGATCCCGCGGCTCAACGCGCTGGTCACGGCACTGGATTCGGACGCGGACAACAACGTGCTCTCTACCCCTTCCATTGTGACTCTGGATCACCAGGAGGCCGTGATCAATGTCGGCCAGGAGGTTCCGTTTGTTACCGGTCAGTTCACCAATACCGGCGCCAACCAGGCGGCGGTCAGCCCGTTTCAGACCATTACCCGGGAAGACGTCGGCCTGACGCTGACCGTCACGCCGCACGTCAATGAGGGTGATACGGTGATCCTGGCGATCCAGCAGGAGGTGTCGAGCATCTCGGCCCAGTCGGTAGCGGTGGACCTGATCACCAACAAGCGGGAGCTCTCGACCACAGTCATGGTGCCGGACGGTGGCGTGCTGGTCCTCGGCGGCCTCATCGACGATGCCGTGTCCGAGCGCATTCAGAAGGTCCCAGCGCTGGGTGACATTCCGCTGCTTGGCAATCTGTTTAAGTATCGGACCACGCAGCGCACCAAACGAAATCTGATGGTCTTTATCCGGCCACGTATCCTCAAAGATCAGGCTACGATGGATGCGGTTACCGGCGCCAAATACAACTTCATGCGCGATTCGCAGATCGAGGAGCGGCAGAGCTACGAGGGGCTGCTGCGTGCTGAATCGTTGCCCCTGCTGCCGACGCTCGAAGAATATCGCGAAGTGCAGGAGGCGGAGCCCGAAAGCTCGGACCAGTGAACACCAGACCCCATCGACCCTCGTACGGCTTTGCCCGACGCAACGGGGCAACCCTGCTCGAGTGGCGCGGTGACCGGGCCGCGGTTGCTTACCGTCAGGGCGTGCGGCCGGAAGCGCTGCTCGAGCTCAAGCGTTACCTCGGTGCTGAACTGGAGCTGCAGGCCCTGCCCGAAAAAGCCTTTGATGATCTGCTGCAAAAGCTTTACCAGCACGGTGGCGGCGATGCCCGGCAGATGGCCGAGGACATCTCCGACGAGCTTGATCTCAAGCAGATCGCCGAAGAGCTCGCCGAGCCTGAAGACCTGCTGGAGAGTGAGGACGATGCACCGATCATCCGACTGATCAACGCGCTGCTTACCGAAGCGGTCAAAGAAAACGCCTCCGATATTCACATCGAGCCGCTGGAAAACAGCCTGATGGTCCGCTTTCGGGTGGACGGCGTGCTGCGGCAGGTCCTGGCGCCGGAGCGTCGCGTGGCTGGGCTGGTCGTGTCGCGGATCAAGGTGATGGCTCGACTCGATATCGCCGAGAAGCGCCTTCCGCAAGACGGCCGGATTTCGCTGCGCGTCGCCGGTCGCCCGGTGGACGTCCGCGTCTCCACCATCCCGTCGAGCCACGGTGAGCGTCTCGTGCTCCGGCTACTGGACAAACAAGCCGGCCGTCTGGATCTGGAGGAGCTCGGCATGGGTCAGCAGACCCGCGACAGCCTCCAGCAGCTCATCACCCGGCCGCACGGCATCTTGCTGGTCACCGGGCCCACCGGTTCGGGCAAGACCACCACGCTCTATGCGGCGCTTGGACGCCTCAACGATCGAACCCGCAACATCATGACGGTGGAAGATCCCATCGAATACGACATCGAGGGGATCGGCCAGACGCAGGTAAATCCCAAGGTGGAGATGGACTTCGCCCGGGGCCTGCGCGCGATTCTGCGCCAGGATCCGGACGTGGTGATGGTCGGGGAAATCCGCGATCTGGAGACGGCGCAGATTGCGGTGCAGGCGTCGCTGACCGGCCACCTGGTTTTAGCCACCCTGCATACCAACAGCGCTATTGGCGCGGTGACCCGTTTGCGGGATATGGGGGTCGAACCGTTCCTGCTCGCGTCCAGCCTGATTGGCGTTTTGGCGCAGCGCCTGGTTCGGGTGCTGGATCCCTCTCTGCGGCAGCCTTATGCGGCCGGGGGCGCTGAGCTCAGGGCTTTTGGTCAACCGGCAGACAGCCAGGTCACGCTGCACCGACCGCCTGCCGAACCGCCGGGGGCCGGCTATCGCGGCCGTACCGGGATTTACGAGCTGGTCGCGATGGACGAAACGCTCCGGGAGCTCATCCACGACAGCGCAGGCGAAGCGGCCCTGGAGACCCACGCCCGGCGCCACTGGCCCAGTCTGCTGGACGATGGCTGGCGCCTCGTTAGCAGCGGTGTGACCTCGGTGGAAGAGGTGCTGCGCGTCACTCGACAGGAATAAGCGCGGCATATCGTTATGGGCGCTTACGAATACTCTGCACTCGACACCCAAGGGCACACCAAAAAGGGGGTGCTCGCCGGCGATACCGCCAGGCAGGTCCGCCAGCAGCTGCGTGAGCAGGGACTCAGTCCGCTCAGGGTTGACCCGGTTACCGAGGCCAGCGGCGGGTTTGGTGTCCGTCGCTTGTCGACTAGCGAACAGGCCCTGCTGCTCCGGCAGCTCGCCAGCCTCCTCGGCGCCGGCCTGCCGCTGGAAGAATCTCTCGCAACCGTCAGCCAGCAAAGCGACCGGGCGGGCAGCAAAAAAATCATGACCGCCCTGCGGTCCCGCGTCATGGAGGGGCACGCGTTGTCGTCGTCCATGGCCGAATTTCCAGGCGCGTTTCCACCGCTGGTGCGCGCCTCGATCGCCGCCGGCGAACAGTCCGGCCAGCTCGACCGGGTGATGAACCGTCTCGCGGACTACGCCGAAAGTCGCGACGCGCTCGGTCGGAAAGTTCTGCTGGCGATGCTTTACCCGGCCATCGTGGCGGTGGTGGCGGTGGCCACGATGATGGGACTGTTGACCTACGTTGTGCCCCAGGTTGTGACCGTCTTCAACTCGATGGACCAGAGCCTGCCGTGGCTGACCCGGGCGCTGATGGCGCTCAGCGGATGGCTCACGCAGAACATCGGCTGGCTGCTGCTGGCGCTCGTGGCCGCTGCCGTTTTGGTGGGCCTGGCCCTGCGTCAGCCGTCGCTGCGACAGCTCTGGCACCGTACGCTGCTGCGCCTCCCGATCCTCGGTCGGCTGAGCCGCGCCGCCAATACCGCCAGGCTCTGCCGAACGTTAAGCATCCTGACCGGCAGCGCCGTCCCGCTGCTGGACGCACTGAAAATTTCGGCTGATGTTCTCAGCAATTTGACGATGGCCAAAGCGACACGCGAGGTGACGCGCCAGGTCCGCGAGGGCGGCTCGCTGAGCCGGAGCATGCAGGCCAGCGCCGTTTTCCCGCCGCTGGTGGTGCGGCTGATCGCCAGCGGTGAAAAAAGTGGGGAGCTGGACCAGATGCTGGAGCGAGCCGCTGAACACCAGGACCGGCAGGTGGAATCCACCGTGGCGGTGTTTACCGGTGTGCTTGAGCCCGTGATGATCCTGCTCATCGGCGGCATGGTGCTGACGATCGTGCTGGCCATCCTGCTGCCGATTTTCCAGCTCAACCAGCTGACCGGCGGCTGATCTCGTGCCGCAGCACTTGACGCTTGCGGGCGGACGGCACCGAGCCGACGCTCAGCAGCACGATGGCGCAATGAGCGTGGTTAACCCATGATCCGTTTCGACGCGGTGGCCAAGCGATATGCCGGCGGCAACCAGGCCCTGGAAGACTTGAGTTTTGAGATCGGCGCTAGCGAAATGGTTTTTGTTTCCGGCCATTCGGGCGCCGGAAAAAGCACCCTGCTGAAGCTGATAGCGCTCATGGAGCGACCCACGCAGGGTGTCGTGCTGATGGACGGCAGCAACGTCGGCCGGATCCGCCGCCGAGGGATTCCCGCTCACCGCCGCCGGGTGGGCATGATCTTTCAGGATCATCGGCTGCTGCCCGAGGCCACCGTCTTTGACAACGTTGCGCTGCCGTTGGTGATTGCCGGGGTGAAGCGTAGCGAGCGACAGCGCCGCGCGAGGGCCGCCCTCGATGCGGTTGGCCTCCGGGAGCGTGAACGAGCGTTGCCGGCACAGCTTTCGACCGGGCAGCAGCAGCGCGTGGGCATCGCGAGGGCCATCGTTAATCGCCCGCCGGTGGTTCTCGCGGACGAGCCGACCGGCAATCTCGACCCTGAGCTCTCCGCCGAGATCATGAACCTGTTTGCTGAGCTCAGCCGCAGCGGTATCTGTTTTCTGGTGGCCAGTCATGATCTGTTTCTCGTCAGGCGCATGAAGTGTCGGGTCCTGGTGCTGGAAAACGGTCGATTGATCGATGATTTCCGGCCACAGAAACCGTGAAGCGAACCAAAAACGTCAAATCGTCCAACGCCTCAGGCTCGCGGTCGAGTCAGGGTTCGCTCTCCTCCTTTTTTGAACACCACCTGGACTCGGCGATTGGCAGCATCCGGCGTTTGCTCGCCCGACCGCTCGGGAGCGCTATGACCGCCGCGGTGCTGGCCGTAGCGCTCGGCTTGCCGGCGGCTTTTTATTGGCTCATTGGAAACCTTCAGACCGTGGGTGACCAATATCCCGATGCTCGCCAGATCTCGGTTTTCCTACCGGCTGACGGCGATCGCGCGGCTGCTGAAGCGCTGGCGGCGAAGCTGCGGTCCCGCGAGGATGTGCAGGCGGTGGACCTGCTGGATCCGGAGGAGGAGCTGATGCTTTTGCAGCAGCGATTTGCCGACCCAGCGCTGATCGAGGCGCTGCCGGCCAATCCGCTGCCCTGGACGGTGCTGGTCACGCCGGCAGCTCAGTTCAAGGACACGGCATCGGTCAGCGCGCTGGCCCAGAAGCTGGAGGTTTTGCCAGGCGCTGAGTCAACGTTGCTCGACATGGCCTGGCTGGATCGGCTGAACGCCCTGCTCGCGCTCGCGGGCCGCGCCGCGCTGGTGCTTGCTGTCCTGCTGTCAATGGCGGCCCTGCTGATCGTCGGTAATACGATCGGCCTGGAGCTCAAGACCCGCAGCGTCGAGATTGAAATCACCCGACTGCTGGGGGCCACCGACAGCTTTGTGCGTCGCCCGTTTCTCTACCTTGGCCTGAGCTACGGCCTGCTGGGTGGCACGCTGGCAGCGCTGGTGATTGTGCTTGGCGTCGGGCTGCTGGCCGGACCCGTCAGCGAGCTGGCGGCAAGCTATAGCAGTGACCTCACCCTGCGCTGGCCCGGCGTCCTGTTTGTCGCCGCGCTGGTTGCCGGGGGCGGCGTCATCGGTTGGGGCGGCGCCTGGCTGGCGGCTGGCCGTCAGCTCGGTGCTCTGGATCCCGACTAGCCTTCCGTCTTGCCCATGGAGCGGGCAGGCGCAACAATGCATGAGCCGAACGCAGTGCTCGGCCCAAAGCCCGGTCGAAGCCCCGAACCGGGCTCTGACTACTGGTCTCAAGGAAACGTAGGTGGAACAAGGCGGCCGAATTCTCATCGTCGACAGCTCGAAAGTGACGCGACGGTTGATAGAAAAAACCGTGGCGCAGGCGCTGCCGGATGCGCAGATTGTGGCCTGCGACAGCGCCGCCACAGCGCTCGAAGAGTTTGCCGGCGGCAGCGTCGACCTGGTGAGCACGGCCATTTCCCTGCCGGACATGAACGGTATGGATCTCGCCGCTGAGCTTCGCGGCCGCAGCGATCAGCGCTTTATGCCTATCATCCTGGTCTCCGGCGACGTCAATGACCGGCTACAGAACCGCGATATCACCGAACACGTGACGGACTACTTCGACAAGTCTGATGGGTTTAAGGCCCTCGGGGCTTTCATCCAGGGTTACGTCAAGCCCGATACCTCGGTTACCGGCCATATCCTCTACGTCGAAGATAGCCGGGTTGTGGCGGTTGCTACCCGCCGCATCATGGAAGCGGCGGGTTTCAGCGTTCAGCATCTGGTGACTGTCGAGGAAGCCCTCGAGATCCTGGAGGGTAATCTCGCTTCGCTCGGCGGTCCGGCGATCGATGTGGTGCTCACCGATGTCTACCTGAAAGGCGGACTGACCGGCATGGATCTGGTGCAAAAGATTCGCGGTCCGCTCGACCTTGGTCGAAGCCGGCTGCCGATCATTGTCATGACCGGAGATGACAACAAGGACAAGCAGGCCGCCCTGCTGCGCGGCGGCGCCAACGATCTGGTGGCCAAACCCATCGACGAAGATTTGCTGGTCAACAAGCTGCGGTTCCAGCTGCAGCTTGCGCAGGGTTGAGGGCGATACCGCTCGCGTGACAGAAGCCGACCAAAAAGCTGACACCACCATTATCAGCGACGCGTGGGACCCGATCCTCGCCAGCGAGTTTGACGCGCCTTACATGAAGGAACTCCGGGCGTTTCTGAAAGCGGAAAAGTTGGCCCGCAAAGTTCTCTACCCGCCGTCAGCCAAGGTCTTTGACGCGCTGCGCCTGACGGGTTTCGACGACGTTCGCGTGGTGATTTTAGGGCAGGATCCCTACCACGGCCCCGGCCAGGCCCACGGCCTGTCATTTTCTGTGCCGGCCGGCGTGCCGATCCCGCCATCACTCAAAAACATCCTGCAGGAGATCCATGACGATCTCGGCATCCCAGCGCCCGCTCACGGCAATCTGGTGCACTGGGCGATGCAGGGAGTGCTGCTGCTTAACGCGGTGCTGACGGTGGAGCAGGGCAATGCGGGAGCGCACCAGGGAAAAGGCTGGGAGACGTTTACCGATGCGGTGGTCAGCCGGCTGGATCAGTCCCGCAGCGGCCTGGTTTTTCTGCTATGGGGTAGTTACGCGCAGAAAAAGGGGCAGCTGATCAACCGAGACCGGCACCTGGTGCTCGAGTCTGCTCACCCGTCACCGCTGTCGGCTCACCGCGGGTTTCTCGGGTGTCGCCACTTCTCCCGGGCCAACGATTATCTCGCCTCGCAGGCGCTGCCGCCCATCGACTGGTCCCTGCCGCAGCTAGACTAGCCTTAGGGCTTGACCGATGGCTGCTAACGCTGGCTGTAGCTCACCAGCGCCGCGGCCACGTCGTCGACAATCGGGCCCACCTCTTCCTTGGCTTTTTCGTCAGCGTTCAGCGTGGTGAAGTCCACCTTGCGAGTCCAGCCGCGGCCGAGCGGCCGCCGATCCTTCAGCGAAATATTTCGGATCTTGACGTTGACCGAATACAGCGTGCTGAACTGGCCGTAATACTGCAGCTGCGTCTCGCCGATGTAGTCGATTTCCGCCAGCACCAGCACGTCGCCACCGTTGTCCTGGATCAGCCCCGAGAGGCCCGCCAGATCGACGCCCTGCTCGTTGGCGAACACGCCGATATCTGGGAAAAACGCTTCGTCCAGCACGTCGAGTTCCCGGTCCAGCAGCGCGTTTTCGAGCAGCTGCTCGACCGGGCCCGCCAGGGCTCGATCTCCGACGGCCACAACAACCATCCGCGGATCAGCCGCCGGCTGCGACACCGCGGGTGACACCGAAGCCACCTGCAGCGGCTCCGCTTTCGCGGGCGCCGGCTGAGCTGTCACCGGCGTGGTGACCTGCGCGACGGACTGCGGTTGATCCGCGACCTGGGCAGTGGTTGGCGCTGCCTTCTGTGTCTCAGGCTGGGTGGTGACGGCGGCCGTCAACGCAGCCGGTTCAGTGCTGGGGTCCGGGGTCGTCCCCGACACTTCGCCGCCAGTCTGCGTCGTGGCGTCGGCCATAGCAATCTTTTCAGATCCTGCATCGGAGGTAGTGGTTTCTGACTTCACTTCGGTATCGACCGCGTCGCTGTCCGCCGCTTCGCTGGAAGCTGCCAGCAGCGCCTGTTCGAGATCCTCGCCGCTGATGGTTTCGTCCGATTCGCCAGCGTCGTCCGCTACCGGGTCGATAGACTCGCCGTCATCCAGGCTTTGTGCCTTGGCCATCACCGGCTCGTCGTTAGCGCCGTCGGAGAAAAGCTGATCTTGGAACACGAACGCTGCGCCACCGGCGATACCCACCAGCAGCAGCGCCGCAATGGCAGCCGGCAGCCAGCGTGGGCCGGAGCTGGTTGACGTCTCGGCCGGGACGGCCGCGGGCGCCTGAGGCGGCAGCTGGTTGCCAGGCCCGGACACCCGGGTGGCCTCGACCGATCCGGTGCCCAGCTCCGGGATGGATTCGAGCTGGCTCAGGGCCGTGGTTCTCGCCTGGTTAAACGCGTTGTTGGCCGCCCCCGGCCCTTCCACCGGCGGTGGCGCGGCGATGGGGTTACTGCCTTTTAGATCGGCGAGTAGCTCGCGGCAATCCGGATAGCGCTGATCCGGGTCTTTGGCGATCATCCGGGCCAGAATCTGGCAGGTCCGTTCGTCGACCTCGGCATTAACCGAACGCACGTCCGGGATCTCCGCCTTGACCACCTCCAGCATCATGCCGAGCGGGCTGGCTTCGGTGAACGGAATGTCCCCCGTCAGCATCTCGTAGAGCACAATGCCCAGCGCGAAGATATCGGAGCGCTGATCCACCGGCTGCCCGACGCACACCTCCGGCGACAGGTAGCCCGGCGTACCGACAAATTCGCCGGTGTTGGTCAGGCGCTTGGATAGATCCTGCACCATGGCGATACCAAAGTCGGCGAGCTTGACGTTGCCGTTGCTGCCCAGCATGAGATTGCCTGGCTTGATATCGCGATGCACAACCCCGCGGTCGTGGGCCACCGACAGACCTTCAGCCGCCTGCTTGAGAATATCCAGGGCCTCGGCGATGGGCAGCCGCCCATCACGCTTCAAACGTTCGCTGAGCGACTCGCCCTCCACGTACTCCATCACGAAGTAGGGCTGACCCTCGTCCTCGCCGATAAAGTAGATTTGAATAATGCGGGCATCGTTCAGCGCCGCCATCGATTTGGCCTCGCGCTTGAAACGTTCGACGACGCTTTCATCGGTCGCCAGCTGTTCCGACAAAACTTTGATGGCCACATGCCGATTCAGCGCTTCGTCGTGGGCTTTAAAGACCACGCCCATGCCGCCGCGACCGAGCTCCGACTCGACCTTATATTGCCCGAAAGATTCTTTACCCATCACCCGTTTCTCCTGCTGCTGCTGGCCCACCGCTAATGGCGGGCGAGACAACATTCCCGAGCATAGTTTAGCAACGTGGGGCGGGCAAATCGTGCGATCGGCTCCGCAAAACGTGTAAGAAAAGCCCCCGTCGCCCCGCCGAGGTAAAATGACGGGTCAACCAACAAAGGCGACCCAGCTTCATGGAACGACGAACATTTCTGCGCTCGAGCGGCGCTCTGGCGGCCGGCGCTGTGGCGGTCAGCGGTTGCGCTCAGACCGACTGCGGCCCGGGGGAAGCGGTCAGCGAACCTTCCCGCGAATGGAAGATGGTGACCTCCTGGCCACAGAATTTCCCGGGTCTGGGCAGCGGTGCGGCGGACCTGGCAGCGGCGATCACGGCCATGAGCGGCGGCCGGCTCAATGTCAAAGTGTACGGTGCCGGTGACCTCGTACCGGCGTTTGAGGTCTTCGACGCCGTCAGCGCCGGTACGGCGGAGATGGGCCACAGCGGCGCCTACTACTGGAAGGGCAAGTCGCAGGCTCTGCAGTTTTTCTCCGCCATCCCGTTCGGCTTGAACGGTCAGGCCATGAACGGCTGGCTCTACGAAGGCGGTGGCCTGGAGCTTTGGACCGAAATTTACGACGACTTCAACCTGGTCCCGTTTCCCGCCGGCAACTCAGGCGTTCAGATGGGCGGCTGGTTCAACAAGCCGATCGACACGGTCGAGGATCTCCAGGGTCTCAAGATGCGTATCCCGGGCCTGGGTGGCGAGGTCCTTCGGCGCGCCGGCGGCACGCCCGTCACGCTGCCGGGGGCCGAGATTTTCACCGCCCTGGAGGCCGGTACGATCGACGCCACCGAATGGGTGGGTCCGTACAACGATCGGGCGTTCGGCCTGTATCAGGCGGCCCGCTATTACTATTATCCCGGCTGGCACGAGCCCGGTACCACCCTTGAGTGCATGGTCAACAAGCAGGCGTTCAACGAGCTGCCGGCAGATCTGCAGGCGATCGTGCGCCACGCGTGTCGTTCGATCAACGACTCGATGGCGGCCGAGTTTACGGCCCAGAACGCCTACGCCTTGAGCGAAATCCGCAAGGATCCGTCGGTGGAGCTGCGGCCGTTTCCGGAACCGGTGCTGCAATACCTGCGGCAGCTTTCGCTTGACGTGGTTGAGGAGATCGCCGCCGCCGATCCGCAGTTCAAACGGGTGCTCGACTCGTATCTCGAATTCGGCGATCAGGTCAGGGGCTGGAACGAGATCTCCGAGCAGGCCTATGCGGGAGCGGGGCTGTGAGTTCGGTTGACGCCATATGGCATCACTCGGTTCAGGCTGGAGATATCGAGGGGGTCTGTAAGGGGGGCATGCCGGGCAATCTGGAGATCCGAATCGACGAGCTTGCCCCAGGCTTTATGCGCGGCTCGATGCCGGTCAATGAAAAGACACACCAGCCTTACGGCCTGCTTCACGGCGGCGCCTCCTGCGTGCTGGCGGAAACGCTTGGCTCCATCGCCGCCGCGCTGGTGGTCGATCAGGAGCGGTGGATCGTGCTCGGCCAGGAGATCAACGCCAACCACCTGCGAGGCGTCCGCGACGGTCGGGTTCACGGCGTGGCCACACCCGAACACATCGGGAGCCGGTCGCAGGTCTGGTCGATCCGGATCCACGATGATCAGCAACGGCCGGTTTGCGTCTCCCGCCTGACGGTGGCTGTCGTCGAAAAGCGGTGAGCGATGACGCGCCTTATGCTGGTCTGGGCCCGGAGCAGGTGTTGGACGCGGTGGCCAGCGTCAACCTGCCCGTAGACGGCCGTCTGCTGGCACTGAACAGCTTCGAAAACCGCGTCTATCAGGTGGGCGTGGAGGACGCGGATCCGGTGGTGGCCAAGTTCTACCGACCTGGCCGCTGGACCAATGAAGCAATCGAGGAAGAGCACGGCTTCTCAGCCTATCTGGCTGAGCTGGACCTGCCCGTTGTCGCGCCGCTCGGTTTTGATGGCCAAACGCTGCTCACATGGCAGGACTACCGTTTTGCGCTTTTTCGCCGCCAGGGTGGCCGCGAGCCGCTGCTGGAAAGCGAAGAAAACCTCGAATGGATGGGTCGCTTCCTGGGTCGGCTGCACGCCGCCGCTGCGGATCGCCCGTTTCAACACCGTCAGCGGCTGCTCGACCTTGAGCGAACGGAAAGCGCCGTCGCCTTTGTCCAGGCCTGCCCTCAGCTGCCGATGGAGGCTGCGGGCCGCTACCGCGATGCCACCACCGCACTGCTGAGTGCCCTGGCCGAGCGAGTGGGCGCCGGCCGCTGGGCGGAACAGTCGATTCACGGCGACTGTCATCGCGGAAACGTCCTGTGGACCGATCGAGGCCCCCACCTGGTGGATCTCGACGACTGCCAGACCGGCCCGGTGGTACACGATTTCTGGATGCTGCTCGACAGCGACCTTGTGCAGCGCCAGCGCCAGCTGGACAGCCTGCTCGAAGGGTACGAGCAGTTCGCTGAGTTTCCCTGGACGCAGCTTCAGCTGGTTGAGGCGCTTCGGTCCCAGCGCATGGTAGAGTACGCCGCCTGGATTGCCCGGCGCTGGGAAGACCCGGCATTTCCGCGGCTGTTTCCCTGGTTCGCCGAAGGACGCTACTGGGATGAGCATATCCAGGCGCTGAACGAACAGACGATGCTGCTGCAGGCAGGCAGACACCAATGACCAATCCGCAGGAAAACTCCGCCGCTCCTCGCGCCCCCAGCGATCCCTGGGGCATGCTGCGCATGGCCGGCCGCTTGCCGCTGCTGGCGCTGCATGCGCTGGTTAGCCTGCCGGTGACGCTCGCGGTGGTTTCCCAGGGCTACAACAAAGAAGGTGCGCGCCGGCGGTGGGCCGAAGGCTGGATGGCCTGGTGGTCGGGCACCATGCTCCGAATCTTTGGGTTTCGGATCGAGGTCCGCGGCGAGCCCGCCGCGGAGCCGGTGTTCATCCTGGCCAACCACATGTCCTGGGCGGACATCGAGCTCATTCACAGTCAGCTGGCCGCGGGTTTTGTCGCCAAGGCGGAGATCGCTCGCTGGCCGCTCATCGGCTTTATGGCCAAAGTTGGCGGCACCGTGTTTCATCAGCGCGGCCATAGTGGCTCCCAGGCTCAGGTCACCGGGGCGCTGGCCGACCGGCTGCGAAGCGGACGCTCGGTGGCGATCTTCCCAGAGGGCCGGACGGGCCCGGGTCGACCCGTCCTGCCGTTCCACGGCCGCATGCTGCAGGCGGCGGTAGAGACCGACACGCCGATCCAGCCGGTGGCCATCACCTTTTTGCGGGACGGACGTTTTACGCCCGAGATAGCGTTCGGCGCCAATGAAAGCTTCGGCGCGTCGCTGGTTCGGCTGCTGCGGCAGCGAACGACGGTGGCGCGGATTCACTTTCTGGATACCCGGGCGCCCGATCTCGGGCGCAGCGAGCTGGCGCGCTGGGCGCGCTCGAAGGTGGCCCAGGTGGTGGAACATGACGACCCACTTTAAGCCGGCCCCGGGGCTGGCCAATCCCCACCTTCAGTCCATCATGGCAAGCTCGGCGCTGCGGCGGTTTCGCATGAGCCGGCCGATGCGGACGCTACGCGAGATCAGCGAGCCGCACATCCTGACCACGGCCAGCGGCGTTCGCCTGGCTGGCCTTCATACCCCGGCGTCGGTCGACCGGCCGCGCGGGCTGGTGATGTTGTTTCATGGCTGGGAAGGCAGCGCGGAGTCCACCTATCTGGTGGAGACCGCGTTTTCGCTGTGGCGAGCTGGCTACAGCGTGTTCCGCTTGAACTTCCGGGATCATGGCGACACGCACCATCTCAATCCGGGCATCTTTCACTCCTGCCGTATCGACGAGGTGGTCGAGGCGTGTCAGGAGATTCAGCAGCTCAGCCCGGTCAGGCCGCTGCTGCTGGCCGGATATTCGCTGGGCGGCAACTTTGCGTTGCGGGTTGCGCTGCGGGCGCCCGATGCCGGGATCGATCTGTCGCACGTGGTGGCGGTCAGCCCGCTGATCAGCCCGGCCAACGGTCTGCGGGCCATCGAGCAGGCGCCGTGGTTCTACAACCACTACTTCATGCGCAAATGGCGGCGTTCGCTGCGTCGCAAGCAGAGTCTTTTTCCCCACCACGGCATCGACGACGACCTGCTGAGCGGGGATATGTACGAACTTACTGACCGGCTCGTCAGCCGATATACCGATTATGAGGGGGCGCCTCCATACTTCGAAGGCTACTCGATCGCCGGCACCAGGCTGGCGAGGCTCCAGGTACCGGCCACGCTGCTGACGGCCGAGGATGACCCGGTCATTCCGGTAGAAGATTTTGATCACCTCAGCCTGCCTTCCCATACTGATATCATGCGCTACCCCCACGGGGGCCACTGCGGATTTATTCACTCGTGGCGGCTGGAGAGCTGGGCCGTGAAATTTCTCGTACAGCGATTCAATAACGTGATCGGCGACAGCGCGATTGTTGTCCCGGACCACGTCAGGACACACACCGAATCATGATTGAACAAGCCATCGCGCTGCATAAGGCGGGCGATATTGAAGCGGCGGAAAAAGCTTACCGTGAGCTGCTGGCGGCGGAGCCGGAGAACTTTGAGGCCCTGCATTTTCTGGCGCTGATTCGCCAGAACGCGGGTGCCCTGGACGAAGCGCTTGATCTGACCGAGAAGGCCATTGAGCTTCAGCCTGAGGTGGGTACCTATCACGCGACCCTGGGCGGCATCCGATATGCTCAAGGTGACCTGCCGGCGGCCCGAGCCAACTTCGAACACGCGCTGAGCCTCAATCCGAATCTGCCTGAGGGTCACAACACGCTCGGCTTCCTGCAGCTGCAGCTGGGTGAGCCGGAGACGGCGAAAAAAACGCTAAACACGGCCCTGCGACTGGATCCCGATTCGGTCCCGGTGCACGCAAACCTGGCTCAGGTAGCCCTCGCCCTCGGGCGCGTCGACGAGGCGGTAAACCTCTGTCAGCGCGCTCTGTCCATAGATCCGAAAAGCCTGCCGGCCCGGGCGACGCTGGCCGAAGCCCTGCTGGCGCAAGGCGCGTTTGCGATCGCTGAACAAGCCTTTCGAACCTGCCTGACCGAACGCCCCGGCGTGCCGGCCTGGCAAGCTGGGCTGGCGAACACGCTCGTCGCCCAGCAGCGGGCCGAGGAAGCGCGCGCGGTGACCCATGAGGGACTGGCGAATCATCCCCGGAACCCCATTCTTCGGGCAGCTGCCGGCCACGCGGCGCTGGCGCTTTCGCACTGGCACGATGCCGCCGACCATTTTCAGCAGTCCCTGCTGGTCCGCCCGGGACATCACGCCACGATCGAAGGACTTGGCGATGCGCTGTGGGCCCGAGGCGAGCTTGATCAGGCGCGGCAGTGTTTCGAAGCCGTGCCGACGCCGGCGAGTCGGGTCAAAGCCCTGTCGGTCGCCGCTGAACTCGGCGATGCTGAAGCGGCGACGGCTGGCCTGAGCCAGTTGCTGGCAGAAAACCCGGGCGACTCGGGAGTGAGTCTCGCGCTGGCCTCGGTGCAGGCGGCGGGAGACGATTTAAACGCGGCGCTCGCAACAGCGGAAAGCAGCCTCGGCACTGACGGTGCCGACGGCGCCGAGGTGCCGCGCAATGCGGTGGCCCTGCTGGCGGCCGAATTGGCGCTGAAGCTCAAACAACCCGAGCGTGCGGTCGGCGCTCTAAGACACTTTGCCGCCAATCGTTCTAGCGATCGCGACGGAGCGCTGGCCCGGGAGTTTGAGGCGCGCGCTATGGACCAGGCCGGGGACTACGCGGCGGCCGCTACGGCTTTTCAGGGCGTGACGCGGGAAGTCCATATCGCGCCGGTCAGCCTGCCGGCGTCAGAGCTTCCGCCGGCGCCGGAAAGCCCCATCGACGATGGTCGCGAGCCGCCGGTAGTGGTCACCGGTTCACCCGGCAGCGGCGTCAACCTGCTCGCCAGGATGCTGGCCGGCGGGCAGCACTTTGACGTGCTCGAAGACCGATTCATCGAGCCAGGCCAGCGCCGGGATTTTCTGGACTCGAGCGCTGAGCGGCGCCGCGGAAAACGCTCGCCCGAGGAACAGCACCGGTTAGAGCGCCGGGCGTACTGGAACGCGGCTGAGCGTCGTCGCGACCACATCGAAGGACGCGTGCTTGCCCTGGATGTGGTCCCCATGACTCAGGCTCGCATAGGCGCGCTGGCGAGCTATTTCCCCGGCGCAACCGTCATCCTTGCCGTGCGCCATCCCGCAGATCTGCTGCTTCATGCAAGGACGCTGGGGTGGCGTGAGGGCTTGATCAGCGCCGACACGCTTCTGAATTTTTATCGGAGTGTGCTGGACGTCGAGGGCGTGACGCTGCTGCCGGTGAACGTCGGCGATCTGCCGGCGGCTGCGGATGGGATGGCGGACGCGCTGGCCGAGCCGCTGGCACCGCTGACCGCCCGCTATGAGATCACCCTGGCTGGCGTCGGCCGTAGCCTGGACAGCCGCTTCACCGATCATCATCTGCCCAACGGCCAGCATCAGCACTACCGCGAAAACCTTGCCCTGCTGAATCCGTCCCTGAGCCAGCTGGCGGGCGATCTGGGTTTCTGAGGCGGCGGGGCCGCCAAACCATTGAGGTAACGACTATGAATTTTCGACTTAAGCCTCTCGGCGGCGCCGCACTGCTGGCGCTCAGTAGCGTCGGCATCGACGCGGTGGCGCGCGACCTGCCGCTCGACCGCCTGTCCCTGCCTGAGGGGTTTTCCGTAGAACTGTTTGCGGACGACGTGCCCAACGCGCGTGCCATGACTCGCGGCGATCGGGGAACGCTGTTTGTGGGCTCACGCAAGGCGGGCAAAGTCTACGCTGTGGTCGACAAAGATGGTGATCACCGCGCGGATGAGGTCTTTACGATCGCCAGTGGCCTGAAGCTCCCGAGCGGTATCGCGTTTCGCGACGGCGCCCTGTTTGTCGGTGCGGTGAGCACCGTGTATCGGCTGGACGATATCGAGTCGCGGCTGGACAATCCGCCGACGCCGGTGGTGGTCACCGACCAATTTCCTTCCGAAACGCACCACGGCTGGAAATATTTGGGCTTTGGCCCTGATGGCAAACTCTACGTGCCGGTTGGCGCTCCCTGTAACGTCTGCCTCGAAGACGGTTACGCGGAGATCAAGCGCATGGACCCGGACGGCTCTAACGTTGAGACGGTGGCGCAGGGGGTTCGCAATTCGGTCGGATTTGACTGGCACCCGCAAACCGGAGAGCTGTGGTTCACCGACAACGGGCGCGACATGATGGGGGACGACGTGCCGCCCTGTGAGCTCAATCACCTGGCTCAGCCCGGTCAGCATTTTGGCTTTCCGTTCTGCCACGGTGGAAACGTGGCGGATCCGGAGTTTGGTGAGCAGGCAGCCTGCAGCGAGTTTCGTCCGCCGGCTGCGCGGCTTGGCGCCCACGTGGCGCCGCTGGGCATGAAGTTTTATGTCGGCAGCCAGTTTCCCGCGGAGTACCGGGAGCAGATCCTGATTGCGGAGCACGGCTCGTGGAACCGGAGCAAGAAAAGCGGTTATCGCCTGACGTTAGCCCGCCTGGACGGCGACGAGGTGACGAGCTACGAAGTGTTCGCCAGCGGCTGGCTGGGGGACGACGAGAGCGTCTGGGGTCGACCGGCTGATCTGCTGGTCTGGGACGATGGGTCGCTCCTGGTGTCGGACGACAGCGCCGGCGTCATCTACCGCATTTATTACGAGGGTTCACAGACACCGATCGCACCCTAGTAGGGTGTTGAATAAGCCATCCATGGCCCATGGTTACGATGATGGCAACGACGCCAAATGGAAAATGCGATTTTCACTTGGCTCACATTTTCGATAGCTGGCAGTCATCGAAAGTGCCGGCACATCCGTGTGCCGGACGACGGGCGTTGAAAAACACGGTTTTTCAATTGACTGCTAGCATACCGGCCCCCTTTATTAGAGACCGCTAAGACCATGGACGTCTGGCAAATCCTGCTGCTGGCCCTGGTCCAGGGGCTGACCGAGTTTCTGCCCGTTTCCAGCTCGGCCCACCTGATACTGGCCAACCGACTGTTCGGCTGGGCCGATCAGGGGCTGGCCATGGACGTGGCGGTTCACGTCGGCTCGCTGCTGGCGGTCGTGGGCTATTTTCGTCGCGACCTCCTCGCCATGCTGAGCGGTGGCTCCTCGCCGGCATTCCCGGAGTTTCCGGCGCGGTCGCTGGCGATTTGGCTGGTTCTGGTCACCGTGCCGCTGGTGGTTCTCGGTGTGCTGTTCGCTGACGTCATCGGCACCGAGCTTCGGCGGATCGAGGTGATCGGCGCTGCGTCGATCGTGTTTGGTCTGGTCCTTTGGCTTGCTGATCGCTGGGGCCGCCGCAGCGACACCCGGGTTAAGCCCGCGGCGATGATCAGCATGGGTCTGGCGCAAGCGCTGGCCCTTATCCCCGGCACCTCCCGCTCCGGCATCACCATGAGCGCAGGGCTGGCTGCTGGGCTGGATCGCCAGACCGCCAGCCGCTTCGCTTTTCTGATGGCTATTCCAGCCCTGGGGTCCGCCGGGGTTTACAGTGCCTGGGACCTGCTGTCTTCCGGCCAGGATCCCCACCTGGGAGAATTTGCCCTGGCGGTGGCGGCCTCGGCCGTCGGCGCGTGGGTTTGCATCGACGCGTTTCTACGCCTGGTTGGGCGGCTCGGCATGCTGCCGTTTGTCATCTATCGCGTTGCGCTGGGCGTGTTCCTGCTGGTGCTGGCCGCCACCTGACACCGAGGCTACCCGGAGTGTTCAGCGGTTCGAACCTCCATCATCTGTCGTCACTTGTCCTGCCGAATTGGTGCGTTCTATGCATTTCGCACCAATATAATGCACAATATTGGTGCAATCTGAGGTTCTATCGAGCCACAGCGGTGCGTTTACGGGCCTTTTGCCGTGGCACGCGCCTTGCTTCATCTCATCGGATACTTCCACAGCACGCCCCCCATCGGGGCCGCCCGATTTCCAAACACGAGGAGAACTTTATGGTCATGGCTGGCGAAGACGTCATTAAAAAAATCAAAGATGAAGAGATTGCGTTCGTAGATCTGCGCTTTTGCGACAGCAAAGGTAAAGAGCAGCACGTGACCGTTCCCGCCGGCGTGGTGGACGAAGACCTTTTTGAGGAAGGCAAGATGTTCGACGGTTCGTCGATCGCCGGCTGGAAGGGCATCAACGAGTCCGACATGATTCTTATGCCCGAGGCCGACACGGCGGTACTGGACCCGTTTGCTGATGAGCTCACCCTGAATCTCCGCTGCGACGTCCTCGAGCCCGCTACGATGCAGGGCTACACCCGTTGCCCTCGATCCACCGCCAAGCGGGCCGAAGCTTTTCTGAAGTCGTCCGGTATCGCGGACACGGCCTACTTCGGTCCGGAGCCCGAGTTTTTCGTCTTCGACGACGTGAAATGGAGCAACGAAATGCACGGGTGTTCCTACCTCATCGACTCTGAGGAAGGTGCCTGGGCGACCAACAAGGACTACCCCGACGGCAACATGGGCCATCGGCCGGGCGTCAAGGGCGGCTATTTTCCGGTCCCGCCCGTGGATTCGCTCCACGATATGCGTAGCGCTATGTGCCTGACGCTGGAAGCGATGGGTGTGCCGGTTGAGGTCCACCACCACGAGGTCGCCACCGGCGGCCAGTGTGAGATTGGCACGGCGTTCAACACGCTGACCACCCGCGCGGATCAGAATATGATTCTCAAGTACGTGGTCCACAACGTGGCGCACGGCTTCGGCAAAACCGCCACCTTCATGCCCAAGCCGCTGGTCGACGACAACGGCAGCGGCATGCACGTGCACCAGTCCATCGCCAAAGACGGTCAGAACCTGATGTCGGGTGAAGGGTACGGCGGCCTGTCTGATACCGCGATTCACTACATCGGCGGAATTTTCAAGCATGCGCGGGCGATCAACGCCTTTGCGAACGCCTCCACCAACAGCTACAAGCGTCTGGTGCCTGGCTTTGAAGCGCCCGTGCTGCTGGCCTACTCGGCCCGCAACCGCTCCGCTTCGATTCGGATCCCGTACGTGTCCAGCCCGAAGGCCCGCCGCATTGAGGTCCGATTCGGCGACTCCTGCGGCAATCCGTACTACACCTTTGCCGCCATGCTGATGGCCGGCCTCGACGGCATTCGCAATCAGATCCATCCGGGTGAGCCGATGGATAAGGACCTGTACGACCTGCCGCCGGAAGAGGAAGAGTCTATCGCGACGGTCTGCCATTCGCTGGATCAGGCGCTGGCCTCGCTGGACGCCGACCGCGACTTCCTGAAGGCTGGGGACGTCTTCAGTGACGACCTGATCGACGGCTACATCGACCTCAAGATGGAAGAGGTCACGACGCTGCGTAAGAGCACGCATCCGGTCGAAATGGCGCTGTACTACTCGCTTTAAGGTCCTGGCGGGCGGATCGGACCTTAACGTTCGATCCGCCCTGCGGGCGTTACAATAAAGGGTATCCGATGTGGAGAAGTTGTCCCATGAGAACCTTGATTATGTGTATCGCTGGCACAGTCCTGCTTTTCGCCCTGAACGCCGCAATGGCTCAGGCCATCTACAAGACGGTGGACGCCGACGGCAACGTGACCTATACCGACCAGCCGCCCAATCCGGAGGCCCAGCCGATGGATCTTCCGCCGATTACGGTTGCTGATCCTTATGAAGCGCGAGCCAACCGCTCGGCCAAGAACGATGAGCCTGTGGAGGAGCTGGTCCCCTACGCCGACTTTCGTCTGCTCAGTCCAACCCAGGAAGAGCACTTCTGGGGCACCGGCGGTACGTTTACCGCTCAGGTCGCCTCGAGCCAGCCTCTGGCGCGTGGCCACCTCGTCCAGTTTTATCTCGACGGCAGCCTGGCCGGCACCGGTACCGGCAACTTTCTGGAGTTCACCAACATCGACCGCGGCGAACATCGCATCCGCGCTGAGATCACCACGCCCAGCGGCGAGATCCTGGCCCGCACCGAAGACGTGGTGTTTTTTATGCGCCAGCAGACCGTCATCAACCGGTCCCGCAACTAGGTTCATATTCTTGGGGAGCTGGTGCTGACAGTCCGATCCGCATTGAAGGAGCAGACCGCCTCGGGCCCTGCCGATCCGCCCCCGTCGCTGGATGAACTGTCGCTCGCGGTCCTGCTCATCGATCAGGACTTGCGGCTGCGCTACCTCAACGAGGCGGCGATTGGCTGTGCCGGCCAGAACCCTGCCCTGGGCACTCCGCTGGAGAGTATCGGGCCGCTCGGCGAGCTGCTCTTGCCTTCCGCGCGCCGCGCCATGGCCCAACGCGAAATCATCATCCAGGGTTTCAGCCCTGAATCATCCAGCCACATGAATCAGGCTTACGACGTGGCCTTCACCCCGACCACGTCGCCTGGTCGCGGGTCCGAGCCCGGCGAGGATCGGCTGCGCATCGAAATGATGCCTCTGGCGGGGCGCGCGGAATACGACCAGAGCCTCAAGGAGCGCTGGCGCCAGGAGGCTCTGGGTCGTTTCACCCGCTCGCTGGCCCACGAAATCAAGAACCCGCTGGGCGGGATGCGCGGTGCGGCCCAGCTACTGGAATCTCAGGTCGACCCCGGCCTGCATGAGTACACCAAAATTATCGTGGCTGAGGTGGATAGGCTGGCCCGGCTGGTCGACAACCTGCAGTCGCGCCGCGGCGGCGGTCAGCACCAGCGGCTGAACATCTACCGACCGCTGGAGCGGGTTTGTCAGCTTCTTCGCGCCCAGTATCCCGACCTCGACCTGGTGCGCGACTACGACCCCTCAGTCCCGCGCCTGACCGGCGACATGGATATGCTGGTCCAGGGCTTCCTGAATATCGCCATCAACGCCGTGCAGGCGGGCGCGAGCTGTATCACCCTTCGCACCCGAGTCAAGCGGGGCGTGGCGTTACCCGACGGGCGCAGCCGCTCGGCCCTGGCGGTTGAGGTGCAGGACAACGGCCCCGGCGTGCCAGAGGATCTGCAGGCGATGCTTTTTGTCCCGCTGGTTTCCGGCTCTGACGGCTCGGGCATGGGGCTGACCATCGCGCAGCGCGTGGCCCACCAGCATGGCGGGATCGTGCGGCTGGCCGGCGCCGGCAACCCAACAACCATGCAGTGGCTGTTCCCGCTCCCGTGATGGCCCCGTCGCATATCTGGGTCGTCGACGACGACGAGTCTATTCGATGGGTTCTGGAGCGTGCGCTCAAACGCGACGACTGGGAAGTACGCAGCTTCGGCGCCGCGGACGAGATGCTCAAAGCCGCTAGCAGCGGCTGGCCAGACCTGCTGATCACCGACGTCAGAATGCCGGGCATGAACGGCCTGGATCTGGTTTCCCGGATTACTGTGGACGCGCCCGACCTTCCGGTCATCGTCATGACCGCCTATTCGGACCTCGATACGACGGTCAGCGCGTTCGACCGCGGCGCCCACGAATACCTGGCCAAGCCTTTCGACGTCGACGAAGTGGTCGATACGGTCACGCGCGCGCTGGAAGACGCCGCCGCGACGCCAGCCGCCGGCAGTACCACCCAGCCAGACATGATCGGCGACTCGCCGGCCATGCAGCGGGTCTTTCGTCAGATCGGCCGGCTCTCCCGTTCGCACCTCTCGGTGCTCGTCACTGGCGAAACCGGCACCGGCAAGGAGCTGATCGCGCAGGCGCTCCATCGCCTCGGTCCTCGCAGCGACGGCCCGTTTGTTGCCATGAACACCGCAGCGGTGCCGCACGAGTTGCTCGAATCTGAGCTGTTTGGCCACGAGCGGGGTTCTTTCACCGGGGCGACACAGCGCCACTTTGGCCGCTTTGAGCAGGCCAACGGCGGTACGCTGTTTCTCGATGAGATCGGAGACATGCCCCCTTCCCTGCAGACGCGGCTTCTGCGCGTGCTGGCGGAGGGGCAGTTCTTTCGGGTTGGTGGGCGGCAGCTGATCGGTGTGGATGTGCGGGTAATCGCCGCCACCCATCAGGACCTGGCGACCCAGGTCGCTGGCGGGTCCTTTCGCGAAGACCTCTATCACCGCCTGAACGTCGTGCAGATCGGGGTTCCTCCATTGCGGGATCGCAACGGTGATATTCAGCTGCTGGCGGAACACTTCCTGCGCCGCGCAGCCACGGAATCCGGCCTTGAGACCAAGCAGCTGACGGCCGACGCGCTCGACCTGCTGCACCGCTACCAGTGGCCCGGCAACGTTCGGGAGCTCGAAAACTTGTGCCGCAGCCTGACGGTTATGGAGCCCGGGCGTCTGCTGCGCGCTGAGCAGCTTCGAGGACGGCTCAAGAGCGATACGCCGAGCCTGCCTCCGGCGAGCCGCAGCTGGGAGCAGCTGTTCTTAAACTGGTTTGAAGAAAGGCTCAGCGACGGCACCGAAATGCCGATGAGCGCCGCCAGCGATCAGCTCCAGCGGCTCATGATCCGAGCCGCGCTGGCGCGAACCCGTGGTCGCAAGGAGGCGGCCGCCCGACTGCTTGGCTGCGGCCGAAACACCCTCACCCGGCGGATGGCAGCCCTCCAGCTCGATCCCTGACCGACGACGCACACGCCATCTTCCGGTCGGCTGTCAGACTTATCTGACGTCCCCCCGGCTATACTTTTTTACCTACGCGGTTCTATACTTAGGCGGGAAGAACAATAACAGGCAGCGGGGAACTGCCACCGCTTGCTCACCATGACGTCGAATAGCGCCAGGTGTGACGCTGGCAGCTTACCTGTTCAATTGCAGCTGGGAAGCGATGCCTCATGACTCAGGTCACTTTTCCGCCGGACGCGGTTGAACAGGAGATTGCAGACTTTCGTATCGCTGAGGAGATGCTCAGCGAGAAAGATCCGTCTTTTCTGCGCTACGTTCAGCAGCGCCGCGCCGCTTTTGAAAAAAACTTCGGCAAGGAAGCATTTTCCGATTTTCTGGACAAAGCCCAGCGCGCGCTGATTATTGCATACGCTCGCGTGGCGCTTCGTCACGGCGCCTGGGGTGATGATCTCCACCATTACCACAACGAAGGCCACGCGGTAGAAATTCTCGTCGGGCGAATCAACTATCTTTGCGAACGGGCGGGTGCGCAGCGCCTCAAGCCACTGGACTGGGTCATGCTGACGCTGTTTGCCGCGACACACGATTTGCGGCAGCGGGAAAAGCCTGACATCGAAGCGCTGATCGGTAACAACGAGCGCGCCAGCATCCAGGAGGCCCACCGAATCCTAACGGGCGTTGGCTTTGACTCGGATTCCGACCGAGAGGTGTTCGACGATCTGGAAATGATGATCGCGGGTAGCACCTTCAACGTACAGCCGAAGCAAAACCCCAACATCTCGCCGGCCGAAGCCGCAAGCTCCTGCGGCGCACTGGCGCCCATGCTGGTCAAAGAGCTCGACCAGAACAATCCCGAATGGGCTGAGGATTCAGCCCTGAAGCGCCGGGTGCGCCTGACGCTGATCGCCTCCGATCTGGATACCGCCAACGTGGCGGAGCCGATCATCAAGTACGCGAAGAGCGCCGTCCGGCTGTGCAAAGAGATCGAGTTCCGCTCCGGCAGAGATCTGGACAGCCCGGAATCCGCCGGGCCCGTGCTGGGCTTTTTGACCCGCGGCCAGGAAGCCTATTTCTTCGAGCTGCACGAATTTGACTCAAAGATCGGCAATGAGATTCTCGGTCCGATGAAAGAGGCCAACGCGCCCATGCTGACCGCCCTTTGCGATCACATGCGGAAAGTGTTTCCCGATGCGCCGGGCCCGGATGTGACCGGACGCATGATCCTCGACGAGTTCATGCACAAAGCCTCGGAAATCGGCGGCCGCGTCGCGAAAGCCTAGCCCCACTAGGCTCGGCTGCTAAACCTCCAGCCAGAAAGTGACCGGCCCATCGTTGGTCAGGGTGACCTGCATATCCGCACCGAACCGCCCGGCACCGACCGGTGAGTGGCACCGCTCAGCTTTGGCGAGAACATAGTCGAACAGCTCGCTGCCGAGCGCCGGAGGGGCTGCGGTACTGAAGCCGGGGCGGTTGCCTTGCCGCGTGTCAGCCGCCAGCGTGAACTGTGGCACCAGCAGCAACCCGCCGCTGATGTCGGTGAGCGAGCGGTTCATGCGGCCCTGCTCGTCCGGAAACACGCGGTAAGCCAGCAGCCGCTGCAGCAGCCGGTCTGCCTTGACCTCCGTATCCTCAGGCTGAACGCCCAGCAGCACCGCCAACCCTCGATCGATCTGCCCTACCGTTTGCCGGTCGATATCCACCCGCGCCTGGCTAACCCGCTGCAAGAGTGCAATCAATGTGAGAAAAATCCTACAAACCAAGCGTTATTGATCTTACAGCAGCGCGGGATTGCGAGCGCTGTTGTGAGATCCCGCATTTCGGCACTATAGATTCCGACAGCAGGGGAAGCTGGGAAGTGAAAAGGATTTGCCCGATGGTCGGTTTGGTCAGGATCGATCCTCAAGGGGCGCTGGTGCCAGGGAAGGCACGCTTTTTTCGCTTAAGCGACGCTTAAGAGAAGTCGGAAAGCCGGATGCTTGTTACGGGCCAGGGATTGGCCTACCTTCTTCAGGCGATGAGCGGAGAAGACCTCTCACAATCAGAGATAAGACGCGGCGGATGTCGGCGTCGGTGCAAGGATAGCGCCGGGGCCGGCAAACGCTTTCTGGCGTGCCGGTACCCTTTTGAGCCACCCGAGCTAGCCATGGACCTGTTTTCCAGGATGCGCTCGACCGTCGGTCCCGCCGCCCTGAAGGGTTCTTCGCCTCGCATCATTCTCAAATCTCCTCGTCGTGGCTTATCGCCACTCTCATCAAGACGCGCGCCTGTTGTGCATTTTCGATCACGCCTGGGCGGGTACCGACGGTGACCCAGCGCGGCAGGATTTTCCAGTTTCTCCTGGCCTTGCTCGGAAAACTCCCGATGGGCCTGAATCGCAGCCTCGGACGCGGTCTGGGCCGACTGTTTCGACGCTTGCCCAACCGCACCCGCGACGTGGCTCGCCGCAATATCGAGCAGTGTTTTCCCGACTTATCGAGCAAAAGTCGCGAGGCGCTGGCCCGGGAGACCATGACGCAGATCGGCTATGGCTTTCTCGAGCTGCCGCTGTTTTGGCGCCGAACGCCCGATCAGACGCTGAGCCTGATCAGCAAGATCCACGGCAAACCCGTCTTCGACGCCGCCCTGGCGGAGGGGCACGGCATGTTGCTCGCAGCCCCCCACCTGGGCGCCTGGGAGCTGCTGTGCCAGTATCTGTCGACTCGCGGGGACTGTTCGTTCCTGTATCGGGAAGCCAAAGACGCGGGAATCTCCGAAGTCATCACGGCCGGGCGTGAACGGCTGGGCGCGGAGATGGTGCTCGCGGGAGCCAGCGGCGTTCGACGACTGTTTAAGGCGACCAAAGAAGGCCGGATTGTCGGCATCCTGCCCGATCAGCAGCCCAAGGGTGGCCAGGGCGAGTTTGCGCCGTTTTTTGGGCATCAAACGCTGACCATGGTGCTGTACTCGAAGCTGGCGCAGCGCAGTCCGGCGCCGTTGATCCTGGCTTACGCCGAGCGTCTGGCCGGTGGCCGCACCTTCGATCTACATTTTGTCGCCGGCGATCCCGCCATCCGGGATCGCGATCTGTCCGTGTCGCTGGGGGCATTAAACGCGCAGATTGAGGGGATGGTCCGCGCCTGTCCGGCCCAGTATCAGTGGGGCTATAAGCGATTTTCCATCCGTCCCGAGGGCGAGGCTGCTTTCTACTGAGGTGGGCCCCAGGGGGCCGTGCGGCACGCTAAGAAAAACCGCCCGTCGGCGTCAGGCGTGTTCGCAGCCAGGCGCGGGCGAACCGCCAGTGGCGGCCGACCGTCGCGGTGCCGACACCCAGCACCGCTGCGGTGTCTTCGATGCTCAGACCCGCGAGGTAGCGCAGCTCCACCACCTTGGCGGCCGCCTCGTTGATCTCCTGTAGCCGACCCAGCGCCTCATCGAGCTCCAGCCAGTTGCCAAAGCCGCCGGGTGCCGCCAGCGCCACGTCTTCCAGGTCGAGTCGCTGGGCACGCCCCCCGCGTTTTTCGCTGAGCCGTTTGCGGGTGTGGTCGACGACGATGCGCCGAATGATTCTGGCGGCAATGGCGTAGAAGTGGCTGCGATTGCGCCAGCTGGCGTTGCGCTGGGAGCTGAGCTTAAGCCAGGCCTCGTTCACCAGATCGGTCGATTCGAGGGTCGCATGAGGCGGCTGACCACCCAGCGCCCGGGCGGCAATCTTCTTGAGCTCCGGGTAGAGCCGGGCCATCAGCTGATCGCGCTCCTGCGGGCTGTCGGCCCGCCAGTTCTGCAGCATGCCGGTCAGGCCGCCGACGCCTGTTCCGGTGTTGTTTCCGAAGGTTCCCGTATCGCCTTGGGCTGTGCTCATAGTGTCTCCCGTGTCGGTTTCCGCCCACGCTGACGCTGACCGTAACCCGATCAACTTAAGCCGCTACCCCCGCGTCAGGGTATGTCGATTCTCGGGAGTTTGTCCATGTCGAGCCTGTTTCGCCCGGCGGCGCTGGGCGCCAGACGGCAGCAAAGCTTCGGCGAGGTGCTGGTGACCACACCGGCTTTCGGCCGCTGGTGCGCGGCTGCCGGTGGTGTGTTGCTCTGCGCTTTGGCGGCGCTGGTGCTGCTGGGCAACTATCGAGCTCGCGTGACGGTATCGGGCTACCTGACCAGCGAGCTGGGCATGCTGCGGGTGCAGGCCGCAACGCCGGCACGGGTGAGCGTGATCTTGGTCCGCGAAGGCCAGTGGGTTGAGGCTTCGCAACCGCTTCTCGAGCTGGCGGTGGAGTCGTGGTCGCAGGGCGAGCGCCTCGAGGACGTGCGGCGCCAGAGTGCTGATGCGCAGGTGGCCGAGCTGAGTGCCGCGATCGCTCGCCATCATGAGCGTGAGCGCGTAGACCGCAAACGACGGGCCGCTGCGCTGGCGGCGGGCCGCCGCGAGCTGGCGCTGCTGACGGTCCAGGCGGATGACGCAGAGGCTCGCCGGGTACTGGCCGGCGAGCAGTATGCGCTGGCTCGCCGCGCGTTCGAGCGGAACCTGATCAGCCGCGCGGACTTTCAGCGCGCGTCGCTCGCCCACCTGGAGGCCGGTATGGCCCGCCGCGATATTCAGCTCACGCTCGAACGTCAGGAGCAGGCGGTTTCCGAGCTTGCCCATCAGCTCACGGTTGCGCCGCTGGGCATGGCCCAGGAGCTTGGCGAGCTGTCACAGCGTCTGGCGCACGCCCGAAGTCAGCAGGCGGACGCGCGCTTTGCCGGAGCTTCGGTACTGCGAGCGCCGGCGGCTGGACGCGTTCGAGGCCTGACCGCTCAACCCGGCCAGTGGGTCATGCCGGGTCAGCTTCTAGCCACCGTGCAGCGCCCTGCGCCGCTGGTTGCCAGGATGCTGCTGCCCACGAGGGCGGCCGGCCAGGTGCAGGTGGGGCAGCCCGCACGCATCCGGCTTGCCGCGTTTCCGTATCAGAAGCACGGTTTGATCGAAGCACAGGTATCGCTGCTGTCTCAGGCGCTGGTCGAACCGACGGAGCTGCCGTCGGGGCTGTCGCTCGCGGAGCCCGCCTATTGGGTGACCGCCCGGCTCACCGGCGGACATGCCGGGCTGGCGGTCCGGCCCGGCATGGTGCTCAGCGCGGATCTTCTGCGGGAAGAGCGGCGCATCTGGGAGTGGCTGGCCGAACCGCTGCTGTCGCTGAAGCGTTGAACCCGCCGAGGACGCTGAACCTTCGCCTCTGGCCGCGTCGTCAGCGTGTGCCGCTGCAGCTGCAGGCTGAGGCGGGCGAGTGCGGTTTGGCGTGCCTGGCGATGGTGGCCGGCTTTCACGGACAAGGTATCACGTTGGCAGAGCTGCGCCGCCGCGAGTGCTCGTCGCTCCGCGGGTCCACACTCGGGCAGCTGGCGGGGGCGGCGCGGCGCCTGGGTCTCGCCACCCGGCCGCTCCGGCTGGAGCTGGCTGAGCTCGCCGGCCTGCGACTCCCCTGCGTGCTGCATTGGGACTTCAACCACTTTGTGGTGCTCGAACGGGTAAGCCGCCGGACGCTGCTCCTGGCTGATCCCGCTCGTGGTCGGCGCCGGGTGGGCCTGACTGAGGCGAGCGACCGCTTTACCGGCGTCGCGCTGGAGCTGGTTCCGGCCGCTAACTTTGAACGCCACCGGCCATCGCCGGAGCTGCGGCTGCGTCAGTTTTTTGGGGCCCTGCGCGGTTTGTGGGGCGGCCTGCTGCAGATCCTGACGCTGTCGTTGGTGCTCCAGCTGCTCGCGCTCGCAGGCCCGTACTACTCCCAGCTGGTTGTCGACGAGGTCATCGTCAGCGCTGATGAAGACCTCCTGCTGATCCTTGCCCTGGGCTTTGGCGCCCTGGGCCTGTGGCGAATCGTTCTCGGCACCGCGCGTTCCTGGCTGACCCTTTATCTGGGAACGCGCCTTCGCTTCGGCTGGGTGGTGCGACTGTTTCGCCAGCTTCTCGGGCTACCCCTGGACTATTTTCAGCGCCGCCACGTGGGCGATATTGTGTCGCGGTTCGGGTCGATCAGCGCAGTGCAGGCGCTGGTTACCACCGCGAGTATCGAGGCCGTCGTGGACGGTGTCATGGCGCTAACCACGCTGGTGGTGATGCTTGCCTACAGCCCGTCGCTGACGGTTTTGGTGCTGCTGCTGCTGGCGCTTCAGCTGAGTGTCCAGCTCGCGTTCTATCCCGCCACCCGCCGGGCGCAGGAGGCTTCGCTTGTAAGCCAGGCTGCCGAAGCCAGCCACTTTATGGAGACGCTGCGCGCCATGCCCACCCTCAAGAGTTTTGCCGCTGAAGGGCTCCGCGAAGGCCGGTGGCTCAATCGGCTTAATGCGAGCATCAACGACGAGCTCCGGGTTTCGCGACTGGGGTTGTTCCAGGGTATTGGGCTTCAGCTGTTGACGCTGTTCGACCGCATCGGCGTGCTGTACTTCGCCGCGCTGCTGGTGATCGACGGCGGCATGACCCTGGGAATGCTGATGGCGTATCTCGCGTACAAGAGTCACTTCACCGGGGCGTCGCAGGCCCTGATCGGCTGCTGGATGCAGTTTCGTATGGTGTCGCTGCACCTGGAGCGCCTGGCGGATATTGTCCAGGCTGAACCGGAGCCTGCCGGCCAGCTCCCGGTACCGAGGCTGGCCGGTGCGGTCCAGGTGACGGACCTGAGCTTTTCCTATCACGCGCATGACCGGCCGGTGCTCGATCGACTGAGCCTCAGCATCACCCCCGGCGAATGTGTAGCGATCGCCGGGCCGTCCGGCTGCGGGAAATCTACGCTGCTGATGCTGCTGCAAGGCCTGCTGAGGCCGACGGCGGGGGTGATCCGGGTGGACGGCTTCGAGCTAGCGAGGCTGCGACGCGACGGCTATCGAGCGCAGGTTGCGGCCGTGATGCAGGGTGATCAGCTGCTGGCGGGCTCACTGCGTGACAACATCACCCTGTTCGACCCGCAGCCTGATGAAGACCGCCTGCGCGAAGCGGCGCGCAAGGCGGCCGTGGCCGACACGATCGACGCGATGCCGATGGGGTTTGAAACGCTGCTGGGCGATCTGGGCAGCAGCCTGTCGGGCGGCGAGCGCCAGCGCGTGCTGCTGGCCCGCGCGCTGTACCGACAGCCTTCGCTGCTGCTGCTTGACGAGGCGTCGAGCCATCTGGATGCGGCGACGGAGCGAGCGATCAACACCAGCCTGCGGGCGCTGCCGATGACGCGGATTGTGGTGGCCCACCGGCGCGAAACGCTGGCGATGGCCGATCGAATCATCGAGCTGCCCGGCGCCTGATCGGCTTTGCCGGGCAGACGCGCGTCAATGGTCAGGCGTCACACATGGCTCGCGAAATGTCGGAATACCATCGCGGCCCGAGCGCCATCTCTCGTTACGCAGTCAAACAAGGAGGTCAACCATGGAACGTCTTCATCCCAATACTCTGCACGAAATCAGCGGCGGCACGGGGCAGCAAACCGTACCGGTGGACGGCGATAAGCCGGGACCGGATGTCTATCTGGTTCCCGAACCCACCTATCCCCCGCTGCCCTTTCCCGAGCCGCCTGAGTTCAACGAAAACCCGGACCTTTAGGCGGCCGGTATGCAGGACTACTTCTGGGTGTCGTCGCATGATTACTTTATGGGCTCAACCATCAGCCCGGGTCACTGGGGTCGGGTGCTGTCCAGCTATCTCATCGGCGTGCCGCAGCTGGTGGGCAGGCATGCGGAGCGGCTGCCCAAAGCGCTGCGGGAATACATTTTTGAGACCGTTCGCCTGAGTCTGAAGCCCAAACACCCCAGCCGCCTGGAGGCGCTTTTTCTGTGTCCAGATTTGACGCAGGCCTGCCGCCTGATCCGCGCTTGCCAGCCCCATCGCAACCATGAGTTTGTGTATCGGGTAGAGCTGGTGGACGACCGTCCCGTGGTTCCGGCCAGCATGGATCTGACCCGGATCGACCTGGGCGATACCATTCATACGCTGCGCCAAAAAGCCCACCTCTACTGGTCGGGCATGGAAACCGAAACGATGGAGCTGTTGACCCGCAGCCCGATTCGGATCCGCGAAAAGGTCCCGCTGGAACTGGCCCCGAACGAGCCCACCAAAGAAGCCGCTGCACCGCCGGCACCGCACCTGCAGGCTTCAGCCCGCGCCTGACGGACACTCCCCCTGGCCCCTGCTGCGTCGCTCGCCAGGGGCCCTTTTTTTGGGTGGGGGTGGGCTGCGACGCCGCTACTCGCCCAGCTGGCAGTATTCCCAGCAGAGGTTGCGCCCCCAGCGTTCGGCGGTGATCAGAGCGCTGTCGCCGAGCGTTAGACCGCTGCGTTCGAGCATCTCTTCGATCTGGGGATCGCGTCCGCCGGCCGCGAGGCTGGCGGCGGTGAGGTAGGCGTGGGCGGCGAGCTCGTCCTCTTCGAAAATCACGCCGTCGTTCAGCGCGATGGCAGTCGCAAGAAACGCCCGCGGATGCCCGGTCAGCAGCGCCCGGTCGAGGTATTCAAGCGATTTTGCGCGGTGGAGGTCGAGGTAGTGGGGTTCTCGGAATACCCGAGCCTGGGTCTCCCGCAGCAGTCCCGGCAGCTCCTGGTAAAACCGCACCAGGGCGGGCAGATAGTCCAGATCGGCTGCCAGCATCAGCCAGTCGCTGGCGGTCTTGACCAGGTCTTCGTCAGCAAAATCTTCGCAGCGCAGAAAGTCATCCTGCAGCCGGTCCATCGCACGGTCGAGTCGCTGGGAAGAAACCCGCCGGGGTCGGTTTTCGGCGTACTGGCTGAACTGCTCCAGCCGGAATTCAAACTGCTCGTCGGAGCGGGGCTCGCCGACGCAGCTGCGGGCAAACTCGTAGGCCGCAAAAGCGGTGGCCGCGTCGATGGTGTCCGGGTTGGCGGTGGCGGTCAGATAGTCTTCCATCCGCCACGACTCCGCCAGCTTCGTCTCGTTAAGCGCCAGATCCGACTCGGGAACGATTCGCTCGGCCAGCGTCACAGCCGCCTGTGCTCGATCGGGGGGTTGCTCGACCTCCACGTCGTTGCGTGCCGGCCGACTGAGCCGTGCGCCTACCGCGGGCTTTGGCCGTTCGACCTCAGCCGTCTGATCGACCGCCAGCGGGTCTTCGCCGCCGGGCGATTCAGCAACGGTCGGGCCGGCGGCGTCCTGCGTTTCTGGCTGATTGATGCTGAGAAAAAGCCCCAGCCCCGTCAGGGCCAGCGCCGCCAGCACAATGATGACTAGACGAACTAACACACGTCCCTCAGGCCGGTCCCAGGCGGCAGTAGGTTTGGCAAAGGTCGCGGCCGCTTTCCCTGGCCTCGCGAAGCTGATCGGGGTTCAGCACGGTATCGAGCAGCGCCATGATCTCCTGAGCCTCACTGTTGCCGCCGGTGGCCGCCATGTCCGCAGCCGCCGCGTAGGCGTAGGACGCAACGGGGTCTTCATCGAAGATGATGTTCTCTCGCAGTGCGAGGGAATATTCGTAGAGCGCGTCGTGATGCCCGGATTTCAGGGCCGCCTCAAGGAACGCCGGCGCCAGCTGCTGGTACTCGCGTACCCGCTCCGGGTAGCGATAAACGCCCCACCGATCCTGACTGAGCAGCCAGCGCGCGCTGCGGTGATAGGCAATCTGTGCCTGCGGAAATCCTCGGTTGGCGGCCAGGGTCAGCCAATCGAGCATCAGCGGCAGCAGCGCTTGATCATCCGGCAGCGTCTCACAGCGAATGAGCCGCCGGCGGTAATTGTCCACAATCCCTTCGATCTCTTCCGGCGACATGCGCCGGTTCATTCGCTCGCTGCCTCGGATGCGCTCAACGCGTTGGTCAAGCGAGTCTACCGATCGAGGCTGGCGATGGCAGGCTCGCAGATAGGTGTAGAGCTCGTAGATCTCTCGACCCGACAGCTCGTCTGCCCGCGCGGCTTTGGCCTGGTAGGTTTCGACGGTCCAGTCCTCGCTGCGACGCTGGAACTGACGATAAATCTGGATTTTGGTGAGGTCGAACTCCTCTTCGGTGAACGCGGAGCCGGGCCAAAAGTCTGCGCTGACCGGCGTCTCGTTCGCAGGCGTCGCCGCGTCAGCCTGCAGGCCAACCGCCGGCTGCCGAGGTCGGAGCTTCGGCACGCGGGTCTCGGGGTTGGTGCCGGGCCGGGCCGCTTCCGGCTGGCCTGTCGCCACCGCCGGGTCATCACGCAGCGCTAGCTGCGGTTCGGGCTCAGTCAGGGCGAGCCAGGTCCCCAGGGCTGCGGCGACCAACGCCAATCCCAGCAGACTCATTTGGGTGCTTCGTGACCTCACTTAGCTTAAGACCACGGGTTCGCAAAAAAGCTCCGAGCGCCTGTCGAATGGCAACGCGACACCGATCGCGAATTGCGGGCACCGCTCGGGCTACACTGTCAGCATGGACTCTGGAGGCAGGCGGCGGCTCAGCGGGAGCGCAAACCCGGACCGGAGCCGGAGACCAAACCGGCATCTCTGGCTGGTCCTGCTGCTGGCGGCGAATTTGCCAGCGGTTGCGCAAGATCGATCGTCGCAGGCGGCGCTGTCGTCTGGCGTCGTGGCGCTGAATCCCGTTTCGTCGGCCGACCCGAATTTGCTCTGGCTCGTGCCAGCGGTCGCGCTGCCCGTGAATACCCAGGTCTTGGCGAACGTCGGCCCGCGTCTAAGGCTGATCCGCGGCACCGGAGCATCGCTCACGCTTGCGGCCCCCCTGCGCCCGGCGCTGAAGCTGGCCCCTGGACTCGTCGCAGATCTCGCGGTGCCCGAGCCGCTGTCCGCCGTTACGATGACCGTCATCGCCACCCCGGATCGCAGCCCACAGTCCGTGGCGGCTGAACTCCGCCGCCGCCTGCCGGGTATGCCGGTTTCACTCGATTACACGGTCACGCCCGCAGCGATTGCCGTAGAGGTGCCCGACCGTCATGCGGCGCGCGTCGACGCCATCACGCGTTTGCCGGGAGTACTGTGGGTGGAACGCCGGCAGCCGCCCCAGGTGCAAAACAGCGCCAGCGTTGGGCCGATTCAGGCCAACGCAGATTCCGGCGGACTGCCGCCGACGGCCACTCCCATCTGGGACCAGGATCTGATGGGCAGTGGCCAGGTCATCGCCATCGCCGACTCGGGGCTCGATCGCAACGAGGCCTGGTTTACTCGGCTGAACCAGGGAGTCGGCGTGCGGACCGCCCTGACCAACGCCGAAATGACCCAGCCGCCGACGCCGGGGGCTTTGTTCCCCGCCAACAAAGTGCTGGGCTATTTTGTGATGCCCGGTGCCACCGCCTACGACAACAACGCGCTGTGCGGGATCGGGGGCAACGCGTTCCACGGCACCCACGTTACCGGAACCGCGGCTGGCGACAGCGGTACACCGTCAACCCCGCTCGATCCGAACCACGACGAGGGTGACGGCATGGCGCCCCAGGCGCAGATCCTGTTTCAGGATTTGGGTGACGACATTGGCGGCTGCCTGACCGGGGAAGGTGGTGGTCCGATGTGGGCCCAGGCACGGGCCGCGGGCGCGTTTATCCACTCCAACAGCTATGGCAGTCCGTTTAGCGGCAGCTACAACGTCCAGGATTTTGCGGTTGACGATTTTCTCTGGCGCAACGAGGCCATGCTGCTCCTGTTCGCCGCCGGTAACGCCGGTGGCCAACCCGGTGACCAGCGTATTTTCCACTTTGGGCACGCGAAGCATGGGCTGACGGTCGGCGCTACGCTCAACGGCAACAACCCGCTGGTCTGGTCTCAGTCGAGTCGGGGGCCCGGGTCGGACGGCCGCATCAAGCCCGATATCGTGGCCCCCGGGGTGGTCATCCGCTCGGCCCGCGGCGACACCAACAACACCGGGTTCGAGCCCCCGGAGCTCACCGTTTTCAGCGGCACGTCCATGGCGACACCTGCCGTGGCCGGTGCGGCCGCCCTGGCGCGGCAGTATTTTGTCGACGGCTTTTACCCCGGCGGCTTGCGTAATCCCGAAGACGCCACAGCGCCGAGTGGTGTGCTGCTCAAATCGGTGCTGCTCAACGGTACCCGGAGCAGCACCACCACGCCCGAAGTGGACGCCGGCTGGGGCCGCGTCTGGCTCGACAGCAATCTCTACTTTGCCGGAGACGCGCGCCAGCTGCGGATATTCGATGTGCCGAACGCGGCGGGCGTCAGCGAAGGCCAGACGATGACGTTTCCGCTCACCGTTTCCGCGGGTGAGCCGCTGCGAGCGACGCTGGTCTGGTATGACCCGGCGCCGAGCTTTGTGGCGCCTCAGGCGCTCGTCAACAATCTGGACCTGTCGCTGGAAGCGGCGGGACAAACCTGGCTCGGCAACCAGCTGGCGGGTGGGGAAAGCGTCACCGGCGGCGCTATTGATGTCCTCAATCCTGTCGAGCAGATCCTGCTCCCGTCGCCGGCGGCTGGAGATTACACGGTCCGGGTGACGGCCAACGGCCTCACGGGCAACGGGGAGAGCGCGTCACTGCGGCAGGGTTTTGCGCTGGCGGTTTCCAGTGCCCAGTGTGATACCGGCGTTGTGGATGCACCGGGGATCACCGTGAGCACCGACGCTGGCGGGGTGCAGGTCAGCATCAGTGCGGTGACCGGAGCGGCCGGCTATCAGGTTTACCGTCGCCCGGGTGACTGCGGAGATGACGGTGAGCGGCTGGTGGGTGCGGTTGGTGATCCGGCTTTTGAAGACCTGACGGCGCAGGGTGGACTGAGCTACGCCTACCGGGTTCGCGGGGTGGACGGCTGTGGTGAGGGGCCGGTCAGCGTGTGTCGCTCGGTCGTCTCGCAGGGTCCCTGTACCTTGAGCCCGACGCCGGTCAGCGCTGCGCCGGTGCTCACCGTCAGCGACACTTTCTGCGCGGCTGAGCTGACCTGGGACGTGGCAGGCCCTACCTGTAGTGGCGCAAATATCCGCTACGCCGTCCATCGTTCAACCGACCCGTTCTTTTTACCGTCGGCCGCAACTCTGCTGGCTGCCAACCTCACCGACACGCGGTACAGCGATTTTGGACCGTCGCCGGACGTGACTCACTATTACCGGGTCGTGGCCGAGGATACGCTGGGCAATCAGGCGCCGCCTTCCGCACCCGCGGCCTACGCTGCAGTAGCCAAAGACTTAAGTCAGCCGGGCCCCTACGTGGACGGTGCCGAGCTGCTGTCGCTCGCGCTGCTGGAATCTCCCTGGCAAATCAGCAGCGAAGCGGCTGCGAGCGGCGGGCAGAGTTATGCCAGCGCGGAGCCGGGTCTCGACTATCCCGACAACGTCTGCGCCGCTCTCACAACCCGACCGATGGTGCTCAGCGCGGGCGCAAGCCTCAGCTACGCGGCGCGTTTTGACCTGGAAAACGATTTCGATGGGGTGGTGACGGAAATCTCTGTGGACGGCGGACCGTGGCAGGATCTGCCGCCAGCCGCAGGCTATCCGGGCAGCTTCGCGCTGACCGGGAGCCCGCCGATCAATGCCTGTGGATATCCCAGTACGCAGGGTGCATTCAACGGCAGCAGCGGAGGCATGTTCTTGAGCCGGCAGAGTGATCTCAGTGCGTTTGCGAGCAGTACCGTTCAGCTGCGCTGGCGCCTTTCGAGCGACAGCTTCCAAACCGAGCGCGGCTTTTTTCTGGACGATATTGAGGTGACGGGCGCCACCCGCCCGGCGGCGTGTGTTGCCGAGGTGCTGCTGTTTGCTAGCGGGTTCGAATAGTCGTTGCAGGCACCCCTTCGCGCCCATCCCCCTTACGACTCCGCGCTACGGCTCAGCGGTCGATAAGCTCCCAGCAGGTTCCGTTCCATGCCGTTGCCCCAGCCCTGGCCATGGTCGCTTGTGTTGCTGGCAACGTGCCGATTGCTGATGTGGTGGGGCGGAAAGGTCAGCAGCTGCAGCACCTTGCCCGGGCGAAGATGCCAGCTTGCCCAGCTCAGCGGCGTGTCGCCGTGTGCGTCTTTGAGCGTGACGTCGGCACCGTGTTCCAACAGCAGGGTGATGGTTGCAGCGTCGGCAAAGGCTGCCGCTCGGTGCAGTGGCGTTTCGCCGCGCGTGCGCACGTCGCGCATAAACGCCTCACTCTCAGCGCCCGGCTGAGTGTAGGCGTTGGGGTCGGCCCCACGTTCCAGCAGGAGCCGCACCGTATAGCCATAGTGCGGCCGCCCCGCTTTGCACAGCGCGCTGTGCAAAGCGGTTTCTTGGGTTTTTGGCAGGCAGTAAGTTGGGTCCGCCCCACACTCGATCAGAAAGTCGCAGACTTTCCAGTGGCCGAAAAAAGCGGCGCTGTTCAGCTCGAGGTTGAGGTCCAGGCCGGGCAGCGCGCGGGCGTTGGCTCGCACGGCGCGCAGCGCCGTCGTGTCTCCGTAGTAAACCAGCCAAGACAGTGGGCTGATCGATTCCTGACTCACCTCCTGCTCCCAGCGGTCTCGCTTCAGCAGCTCAAAAACCAGATCGGTTCGGCCATCACTGATATGGCGCAGCAACGTTTCCAGCTCCATAAGGCCTCCGTTTGCGTTTCCCAGGATGCTTCCATTGTGGTCAATCCGTCGGGGTCAAGCAAAAGACGCTGCGGTCGCGAGGCGGTGGACCGAACCTGCTCTTGACCGCCGAACCAGATGGTTTAGCCGGGGTCAGAGCGAAGCCTCGCGGGCGTCAGGCTCAGGGTGACCCGGGTCCCCTGACCTGGCTGACTGACCAGCTCCAGGTTTCCCCCGAGCAAGTCAGCCCGACGTTTGAGGTTTCTGAGTCCTCGACCCGGCTCGACGACGTCGAGATCAAATCCCTGGCCGTCATCTTCGATTCGCAGCATGACGTCCGATCCTTCAGCTGTCAGGGAGAGAGTGAGGTGAGCCGGGTTGCCGTGCTTCACGGCGTTTTGGACACACTCCTGCACCAGACGCAGCACGCTGACGGTGGAAGCGGGCGGCAAAGGAATGGCGTCGAGGGAGGCGTCGACCGACCACGTGAGAGCAATCCCGGTTGGCGCCAGCAGCTTCTCCAGTCGCTCGCGTAGTCTGGCCAGCGCGAGGATCAGGTCATCACCCGCAGGACTGAGAACGTCCAGCACCAGCCTCAGGTCCGCGAAGATACTGGTTAACTCAACATCCATGGTGTCAGCGGACAGCCGGCCCGACCGGTTGGCGGCGAGCAGGCTGACCAGCTGCCCACCGACACCGTCATGCATATCAGCCATGATGCGCTCGCGTTCCCGAGCTAGGGCAAGCCGCTTTTCCTGATTCAGGCGAGCCTCCGCTTCGCGCTCTAGCTCCTCGCTTCTGAGCGCAAGCTCCCGATTCAGCACCTCGTTCAGGTCCCTGCTATCCAGCAACGCGCGGGCCAGCTGGTGCAGCACAACGGCCCCAGCTCCCACGCAGGAAAAGATGATGGCGTAGTGTGAAACGTAGAAGTCCACCACCAGCGGGTGTTGAAGGTCGGACAGAACAAGCACGTCGTAGATTCCGAGCAGCACCCCCATCACGGCGCCGACCGACAGCCAGTGCAGGTAGACATGACCTGTTCTTTTTAGCTGCTGGAGAAATAGCACCGCCAGATACACGATGAGTAGGAGCACCAGCGGCAAGCTCGAGAACAGGGTAAGCCGCATCAGCCCGGCGTAATCGCCGCTGAGTGCCGGATAGAGCCCCGCGGCAAATACGGCGGCGAAAAGCACCACCACCACAAGCTCCAGCCGGCGGCGAGAAAGCTGCAGGAAGCGGTGCGTGAAGGCGACAAACCCGACAATAAAAACCGCTCGTGCGAGGAGGAAAGACCAGGTCCAAAGCGCATAGCTGGCCGGCTCGCGATAGCTGATCAGGCTGTCCAGGTAGTAGGAAAACGCGAGAAAAGCCAGGCCGAGCCAACCGTACTCGGCGAGGCGTCGGCGCTGGGCCCACATGATGAGCATAGCGCTGCCCAGCAGCAGCGTGATCCCTAAAGCAATTCGCGGAAACTCCTGCCGAAATAACACAAAGTGCTGAAAGACGGGTTCGAGCTGACTTCGCGGACCGAGGTAAAGCTGGCTCAGCACCATGACACCGTTGTAGCCGACGAGCATCAGCTCAAGCTGGTTGTCGCTTCCGTCGTGCAGTCGGTCTGGCGGTATGTCGATGAGCAGCGGCCGATAGTCGTTCCGTTCGCGGGTGGTGGCGTTGCTGGATCGGACCACCGAACCGTTGACCGTGACGGAAAGGTCGGAGCTGGAGCGCGGCACCAGGAGCACGAGCGTGTCATCCGGTGCGGCCGCCGCGCTTGCGGTATCGTCGATTCGGGTGCTCAGCCTGACGCTCGTTAGACCCTCGGGAGCCATCCGCAGTAGCCGGCTCAGCGTTGGGCTGCTGTTCCCGCCCGCTATGCCGGGCGCCCCGATCTCCGTCAGGCCCTTGAGTTTCCAGCGTTCAATACCGTGGAACGATACCCCCAGCAACGCCAGGGCGCTGAGGTACGCCAGCGCTAGAACCCAGGGCAGGGCTGTCCACACGCCGCGCGAGCGGTGAGCGAAACGAGATTCGGTTGTGGCCACCAGCTCCGTTGGGTCCAGGGCCGAAGGGGCCGGGGTGGGCGGGGTAGCCACGGAGTGCGCCTACAAGAGCCCCATTTCGCGCGCGAGGAAGACGGCTTCGGACCGGGACCGCGCCGCCAGCTTGCTGTAGATCTCCTGGGCATAAGCTGAGACGGTGTGAAAACTGATTTCCATCTGCTCGGCGATCTCCTGGTAGGTGAGCCCGCGGGCAAGCAGCGAGAGCGTCTGCTGCTGTCTCGGCGGCAGGCTGGGGCCTGTCGCAGGCGTTCCTGGCTCGCGCGACGCTTCCCGGAGGTGCGCCATGATGCACTGAGCCACCGCGGGACTAAGCGGTGGTCGCCCAGCGAGTAC
The DNA here is from genome assembly GCA_039033415.1 of Pseudomonadota bacterium. Lineage (NCBI taxonomy): Bacteria > Pseudomonadati > Pseudomonadota > Pseudomonadota bacterium. The sequence continues at coordinate 150,280 of JBCCCR010000008.1, forward strand.
GTCGAACAACGCGTCAGCGATTCCGGTACCCACATCCTGTTTCAGCAGATAGCCTTCGGCGCCTAGCCGGATTCCCTGCACGATGGTGGCTTCGTCGTTCAGCGCGGAAAGCACGAGGCACCGGGCGGGTGTCGCTTTCTCACGCGCTTCCGGGATCAGCAGCAGCCCGCTGCCATCCGGCAAATCGATGTCGAGTACCAGGACCTCCGCCTCACCGCGGCTAAGCCATGCTCGGGCCTCGGCCAGGGATGCTGCGGTCGCAACGGACTCAATACGTGCATCTGCTTCCAGCTCTAGTCGCAGGGCTTCCCGGGTTGCCGGGTCATCCTCAACGACCAGCAGCTGGTGTAACCGCTCGCTCACGGCGGCACAGCGTCCGGCTGCCGCCGGCGGTCGAAACGACCGTTCGACGGCCCGCGCTGCGCCTTCAAATGACTGGCAATTAACGTTGGATGGCCCGCCATAGGATGGTGTCCCGGCATTCATCGCTGGGGTTCAGCATAGCACCGGCGATGCGATCCGCCGGGCGGATCGGCCTTGGGTCAGGCCTTCTTGTCGATGGTCCGGCGGGTGATGAAATTCAGGACCTTGCCGTATGGCGGCGTGAGGATGCCGGCGAGTGCTTTCCACCGAGGGAAGACCAGCACGGACCGCTCGTGGCTGAATTCGCGAAATCCGCGCTCGCCGTGGTAAGCGCCGTAGCCGGATTTTCCGACCCCACCAAAAGGCAGATGCTCGACGGCCACGTGGACGATGGTGCCGTTGATCACCGCGCCGCCGGAGGTGGTCCGTTCGAGAACCCGCTCTGCGGCGGCGACGTCCTGACCAAAAACGTAGAGGGCCAGCGGGTGATCCCGGTTGGTGATAAACGTGATTGCCTCGTCGAGCGTGTCATATTCCAAAATGGGCAAGACAGGCCCGAAGATTTCTTCGTGCATGATGGTGCTGTCGGGCGCCGGATTGATCACCACCGTCGGCGCCAGGTAGCGGGGATGGCTCGCCCCGGAAATCCCCACGGATCGGATTTCCGCCCCTTGCTTTTCCGCCTCGGCGACCAGGTTGGTCAGCCGCCTGTGATGGCCTTCAGAGATGACCGTCGTGTAGGACTCAGGCGCGGCAGGGTCGGCGTAGAACGACTGTGCGTGGCGCAAGATGGCGCTGCCGTATGCCGACGCCTGCCCTTTAGGCACCAGCAGGTAGTCTGGCGCAACGCAGGTCTGTCCAGCGTTATAAAGCTTTCCGAACGCCACCAGCTTGCTGTCTTCCTCCGGATTAGCGTCCGCCATCATCAGGCAGGGGCTTTTGCCGCCCAGCTCGAGCGTGACCGGGGTCAGGTTGCTGGCTGCCGCCATGGCCACAAGCCGCCCAACGCGGGTCGAACCGGTATAGAACAGGTGATCGAACGGCAGCGCGGAGAACGCTTCGCCGACCTGGGCGTCTCCGGTCACCACCGCAACCTGGGTTTCCTTGAACACCGAGCCGACGAGCTGGCTGAGAACCTCGTTGGTTGCCGGCGTTAGCTCCGAGGGCTTCAGCATGACGTGGTTGCCGGCGGACAGGGCCGTAATCAGCGGGACCAGCGAGAGCTGAATCGGGTAATTCCAGGGTGAGATGATGCCGACGACCCCTTTCGCCTCGGCCCGGGTGTAGGTTTTGCCCGGAATGTTATTGCCGACGTTGGCGTAGCGTTTTGGCGCGGCCCAGCGCTTTAGATGCTTGATCGAATGATTGGCGGCGGCCACCGATACGGCAATTTCCGCTGACCGGGTCTCCAGAGCGCTACGGCAGCCAAAATCTTGATCGACGGCATCCACCAGGGCCTGCTCATGCTCGCGGATGGCGCCGGCGAGCTTTCGCAGCTGGGCCTGACGTTCGGCCACGGACGGCACGCGCTCAAAAGAGAAGCTGGCCTTCTGATGAACAAAAAGGTTTTGCAGGTGGCTGATAGGTGCTGACATTCGTCGAGAATAACAGACCCGGCCTCAACTTCCACACGGCTAACCGTTTGTGGCCTTCGATAGATCTATAAACTTATGTTCCATAGTTTATTGGAACATAATTTATTGAATCAGACTGAGCGGGCGCATACACTCAGGCGTCGACATCAAGAGTAGCCAGACGCTGCACAAGGTAACCCTCAAAGATCTTTTTCCCCTCGGTATCGCGACGGGTGTTGCTCATTGCAACCGCGAGCTTGAGCGCGAACATCTGCGGAAAAGTCTGCGCAGTGGCCGTCACTGCTGGCTTTGGGCGAGGCGCCGGATGGGCAAAACCAGCTTGATTGAGCAGGTACTCGGTGAGCTCAGTCGCGGCCGGCCGGTGGTGCCGTCCGTCAAGCTGGATCTGAACGTTGTCCACGACGCCGAATCGCTAGAAGAGCGTATCCGCGACGGCGCTGCGCGCCTGGGAGTTGCGCTGATGCCGCAGGGCAGGAAACATCGCGCGGCCCTGGTGTCGGCCTTCCGACAATTTGCGCCGGAGCTCAGCGTCGGTGCGCCCGGACTGTCGCTCCGCCTCCGCGCACCGGAGGCGGTAGCTCCGGGTATCAGCGATGTGCTGCTGGCGCTGGACGAGGTTGCCGGTAGCTATGGTCGGCGCGGGGTGATGGTGCTGGATGAGTTCCAGCAGATCACGAGCCTCACCTACGGCGCTTCAAAGTTCACGTTGGAGGGCGCGATTCGGCATGCTGTGGAGCGGGCCCGGCACATCACCTACGTTTTCTCCGGCAGCGAGCGGCGTCTGCTGCAGGAAATGTTCGAGCAGCCCGATCGCCCGCTCTATCGTCACTGCGAAAAGATGACTCTCAAGCGGATCGATCAGCCTCACTACCAGGCGTTTCTGGATCGAGCCAGCCAGGTGCGCTGGAATCGGTCTTTCCCGGCCGTCTTGACCGAACTGATCATGGCGCTGACCTTCCGCCACCCCTACTACGTCAACGCGCTGTGTTCGCGGCTTTGGGACCTGGCGCGCCAGCCAAGCGAGGACGACGTCCGCACAACCTGGCAGAACATCACGGAGCAGGACGAGGCGCTGGTCTCCTATCTGGTGCGGAACCTGAGCGCCACCCAGCGGGCGATGCTGGTGGGTATCGCCCTTGCCGGCAGCATCGAACACCCGACCGGGCGGAGCTTTCTGGCGTCACTGCGCCTGTCGACCTCCACCGGGAATGTCGCTAAGGACGTGCTCGAAGACCATGATCTGATTCGCTATACCGAGGACGGCCGCTGGGAGCTGGTGGACCCGATCATGCAGGCCTACATCCGCCGGGTGCATGCGCGATAAGAGGACAACCCACCGCATGAGGAATACCCCTTGAACATCTGGGTGGATGCTGACGCCTGCCCGGCGGTGATTAAAGACATCCTTTACAAGGCCGCCAACCGTACCCAAACCCCGACCACGTTTGTGGCAAATCAGGCGCTGCGCGTCCCGCCGTCCCGGTACCTTGCGACGCTGCGGGTCAGCAGTGGCTTTGACGTCGCCGACAACGAAATCGTCAAGCGTGCCGTTGCTGATGATCTTGTCATTACCAGCGATATCCCGCTGGCAGCAGAGGTGATGGAAAAGGGTGCCAACGCCCTCAGCCCTCGCGGGGAGCTGTACCAGCCAGACACCATCCGCCAGCGGCTCAACATGCGCGACTTTATGGATACGCTACGGGCGAGCGGCATCAACACGGGTGGACCGCCCGCGATGGGCCCGCGGGAGCGAAAAGCTTTTGCCGATCATCTCGATCGGCTGCTGGCAGGCTGATGGGAGGGTGTGTGCGCCCGGTTCGAATCAGCCGTCCGAGGCGGAGAGTTGTTCTGTCCCCAGGATGGCTCGCGCGAGCTGAAGCGGGATCGGATATTTGATCTGCGACCGATCGTCGTTGAGGGCCGCCAGGCTCTGGCCGAGCTGGTCTTCGGTGTCCTGCGTTGGATCGATTGCATGCTGCGCCAGGCCCTGCAGGAGGAGTGCAATCCAGACAAATTCGTGGTCCTCGCCGTAAACGCGCTTCAGCACCGGTAGCGCCTGACCCAGCGACGATAGCGCTGCTGAGGGCTGCTGCTGGCTGAGCTGAAACTGCGCAAACAGCAGAAGCCCGCGCGCATACTGCGGGTGTTCGGTACCGGTGGCGGTCGCAAGCTGCTGAAAGCCATCGTCAAAGCTTTGTCGGGCGGCCCGCAGCTCTCCCTGATCACTGAGTAGCGTTCCATAACGCACCAGCGCGACCCCGAGTTTGGGATTTCCCGGCGAGGTCTGCGCCCGCACCAGCGGCATCGCCCGGTCAAGCGTCTGACGGGCTTTTTCCAGCTCGCCAAGGCCGTGATAGCTGTGCCCCAGATTGATGAGCGCCATCACTGTGCGGGGGTCATCGACGCCGATCGAATCTGCGCACGCCTGATGGAATTCCTCGAAGTGCGCCACCGCCTGGGGATAACGGCCGCCCTCCAGCAGCACGCGACCGTACTGGTAATCCCCCCAGAGCAGCTGTGGATGCCGCGGCGGATACTTGCTCCTCAAGATCGTCAGCATCCGGTTCATCGAGTCCTCTGACACGTCCCACTCGCCGAGGAAAAAGCTGGCCGTTGCTCGATAGCCCAGCGCATCAGCGACCCATGGATGATCGGGCCCGAAGGCTTCGGTCAATTGGGTCATCGCCTGCTCGGCCGCGTCGATCGCCTCCCAATAGCGACCCGTGTTTTCGTAGTTTTCCGCAGCGGTGGCGTAGACGCTGCCCGCCACCTGCGCAAACTTCGGCTGCTGTTCGATCTTTGGTAGGTCCGTCAGCAGCCCCCGGATCAGCGCGCTCTGCTCTTCATAACGCCCGGTGTGTGAATGCAGGCGGGCCAGGTCCATCCGAGCCTTCATGTTGTGTTCGATCATCGACGGATCGGCGCTGGCCTCGATAATCTCATTCAGCAGCGCCTCGACCGGTTCGAGCTGCAGACTGTCAACCAGCGCGTTGGCCTGGACCAGGCTCAACCGCACGGCGTCTTTGTCCCGTCCCGCCTCCCGGAAAAGATCCGCCGCTTCTGCGGCAAGCTCAACGGATTGATCGAAGCGCCCCAGCTTTCGCTGAATGTCCGCAAGCGCGGCCAGGACCGAGGCTTTCTGAAGCGGGAATGCGTCCAGGCGGTCGGGCAGATTTTCCTGGGCTTTGTCCAGCAGCTGATTGGCCGTCAGCGGCTCATTCTGATTGGACCAGGGGTCAGCGCCGTCAAACATCTCTAGCAGAAAGTCTTGCACCGCCTGGGCCTGCTCGGCATTGGCGTTGGCCTGAACCAGCGCCTGGCGAGCCCGTTGGGCCTGCCAGAGGGTGCTCGCGATTCCAATGGTGCCGATGGCGGTTGTCAGCAGCACCGCGGTGACGCCAACCTTGTGGCGTCGAACGTACTTGCTCAGACGATACAAGGTGGTATCCGGACTCGCGACGATGGGCCGGTTTTGCTGCCACAGGCGCAGGTCCTGGGCTAGCTCAGCGGCCGACGCATAGCGGCGCGACGGCTCAGGACGGGCGGCCATCGCCACGATGTTCGCCAGATCAGCATCCCGACGGCGCAGTGCCGCCAGCGCGTTAGTCGCCAGCCCACCGTCAGCGTCGAGATGCTGGCTCGGCGCCTGCCCGGTCAGCAGCTGAAACAGAACGACACCCAGCGCGTAAACGTCCGTGGCGGTGGTAATTTGGCGACCGGCCTTTTGCTCCGGGGCGGCAAAGCCCGGAGTGAATGCTCGGGTAGTGGTGGCCTCGGCGTCGTTCTCTTCCACCAGTCTGGCAATGCCGAAGTCGAGCAGCCGCACGCTGCCGCGGGAATCCACCATGATGTTGGATGGCTTGAGGTCCCGATGCACCACCAGATTCTGCTGCGCGAAAGCCACCGCGTCACACACCTGGAGAAACAGTCGCACAATGGCCGTTGGCCCCAGGCTGCGGGTGCTGACGTGCTCGTCGATGCGCTGGCCGTCGACGAACTCCATGGCGATGAAGGGTGTCCCGTCCTCCGCCAGGCCGGCATCCAGCAGCCCCGCAATGTGGGGATGCTGCAGCGCTGCAAGGATCTGCTGTTCGCGATCGAAATGGTCACGAAGCCGGCTGCTGATCAGGCCAACGTTCAGGAGTTTCACCGCCGCGATCTGATCAAAACTGTCGGTGTCGCGGCGCGCGCGATAAACGCTCGCCATTCCCCCGCGACCGATCGGGTCTTCCAGCAACCAGTCACCGATCCGTCGCCCGGTCAGTGCGCTGTTGGCGCCCGAGGTGTTAGGTACCCACTCGGAGACGGTTTGGTCCAAGGGGCTTTGGGTGGTGAGGTGCGCATCGATCAACTGCTTGAGACGCTGCGCCACCGCCGCTTCCAACGCTTGGCCGGCCAGCCAGCCTTCCGGGTTGTCCGGTTGTTCTTGCAGGTACCGACTAAAGGCCTCGTCAGCCTCCCGCCACTGGCGCCGCTGCTCCGGTGACAGGCTCATGGCGGCGCCGCCGACTGCCCGAGCTGCGCATGAAGAAACGCCCGTGCCCGGCTCCAGTCGCGTTTGACCGACCGGGCGGATCGCTCGGTGAGGTCCGCAATCTCGTCCACCGTCAGGCCGCCAAAGAATTTCAGTTCCACCAGATCGTGGAGCTGGGCGTCCAGCTCGCCCAGATCCGCCAGGGCTTCGTTCAAATCCAGCAGCGTGGCGGTGGGCCCCAGCTCACCCGAGATGTTTTCCGTCAGCGTTATTGCCGCCTGGTCGCCACCGCGGCGCTGGGCGTTGGCTTTCCGGGCGTGGTCGATGAGGATCTGACGCATGGCTTTGGAAGCGCACACGAAAAAGTGCCGCCGATCGACGAGATCCAGCCGACGTGCGCCGGAGAGCTTTAGATAGGTTTCATTGACGAGCACCGTCGGCGTAATCGTATGCCCGGCCCGAACGCCGGCAAGCCGCGCAGACGCGAGGCGCTTCAGCTCCGGGTAGATATCCTCAAACACCTGCTTCAAGGCTTCGCCGTCTCCATCGCGGGCGGCGGCCAGCAGCTGGGTGATTTCCGTCATGAGCAATCCTTGCAGCACACATTATCCAGTGTAGACCAAAACCGAGACCGCCTTAATCCGGCGGTGGGAGAGGAGCGGGCTGCCCGAATGACCTGCTTAAGGCCTACCCACAGACCCCCAAAAATTTGGGTAAACGCTGCACAGAGGCTCGCGAATACTAAAGATGAATACCGTTGTTTCGGAGGCCTCCTATGTTTTGTCGATCCTTTTTTGTGGCATTCGCCCTGTTGCTAAGTCTCGCGGCCCAAGCCGCTACCGTCGAGGTTGATCGTATCGACGACGCAGCAGCAGCCACGGGTTGTAGCGCCGCACCCATCGACTGCAGCCTGCGCGGCGCAATCATTTTTGCGGAACTCAATCCCGGTCCAGACACCATCTTGCTCCCCGCCGATACGATCACCCTGACCTCCGAAGGCAGCGGCGCAGCCACGGAGGGAGATTTCGATATCGCGTCCACCATCACTATCGAAGGCGCCGGCATGGGCCGGAGCGTCATTGCGCAGGGGCCCGCGGCCTCATTTCTCCGGGCCTTCGACGTGCACGAGGGCGGCAGCCTTACCTTGCTGGACCTGACCGTGACCGGCTTTGGCACCACCAGCTTCGCTCATGGCGGCGGCGCTATTCGGATGGACGCTGATTCAACAGCGTCGATGACCTTGCGCCGTGTTCATCTGCTGGACAACCGGGCACCCTTCGGCGGCGCCATTTTTGCCGACCCGGATGATGATCCCGCGGTCGAGCCCCAGGTGCAGATCTTCGATTCGGTGATCGAAGCCAACGTTTCCAGCGTCACTACGACCAGCGCCTGTACCGGTGGCGGGCTGTTTCTGCGGGCGCGCACAGTTATCGAATCCACCGACATCATCGATAACAGCGCGTTGCGCGGTGGGGGGATCTGTGTACAGGATACCGACCTTGAGCTGCGGACGGTCACCCTGTCGGGCAACACCTTTAACGTCAGTCAGTCCGGCGGCGCCCTTTACACCGTGGCCGCCGACGTTGTGATCAGCGGCTCACGGATCATCAATAACGGCGCGATCACTGGTGTCGGCGGCGCCGTTAGGGCTTCCGGGGGGATGCTTTCGGTCTCGAACAGCCGGATCAGTGACAACGAATCGCGCGGCGCCGCTCTGTTTCTAGAGGACAGCGTGAACGCGGATTTCTCGGACTGCCGGATCGCGGATAACGCGACCTTCCCGCTGGCTGCGTTCGACGCACAGCTCAACTTTGATCGCACAAGCGTCACGGCGAGCGTCGGGCCCGGCTTCGAACTTTTCGATACCTTCGTTACCGGCGAGGGGCTCACCATGAGCGGCTTCTCTCGCCGCATCGGTGGCGCCATCTTCGGCGACAACAGCGCGCTGAGTCTTGAGGGGTGTGTGTTCCGGAACAATCGGGCCGTGAACGTCGACGGTGAGTTTTCCGGAGCCGGCGGGGCGATCTATCTGGAGGGCGGCGCACTCGATTTTCGAGCGTGCACGCTGGCCGACAATCAGGCGGATGCTGTCGGCGGCGCCATTGTGATGTCCGGCGGGCTCGTGCTGGCGCTGGAGAATTCGACCTTCAGCAATAACGTTGCGGTGGGCCCGAGCGCTATCCAGGCGGCCAACCTGATGACCTTGCTTGACCTGGACCACGTCACCATCACCTCAACCCATTCGGGCGCCAGCGTCCAGGCACTGAACGCGGATTCCCGTTTCAGCAACAGTGCCATCGATGGCGCCTGCGAGCTGTTTTTCGGCGGAGGTTTGCCCATCTCGCTCGGCGGCAACGTGGTCACCGACGCGACCTGCCAGGTGGATCCGCTGACCGATACGCTAGCGCTGGACCTTGAGCTGCAGTCGTTGGGTGACTTCGGCGGGCCAACGCCGGTGATTCTGCCGGCTGCCACCAGCCCGGTGCTCGGTGCGGTGTCGGACTGTGTGCTAACGGTCGATCAGCGTGGAGAACCGCGCGCGAGCCCGTGCGACGCCGGTGCGGTGGAGGTCCAGCCGACCGATGATGCGGTGTTTGCCGATGGCTTTGAGCTATAGCCAGCAACAACGTTGTGTTTGCCAGCTTTGGCCGGGGGTTGTCAGGCCGATTTGGCGGCGGCTTCGGGGCTCGCGTTGGCGCTGGAAACCAGGCCGGAGACGATATCGTCAGCCCATACCATGCTGTTCAAATAGGCGCTACGGATAGCCTCGAAGGGTAAACCTTGCATTTGGGCTTGGCTGACGTCGGTCTGCTCGTACGCCCGGCAGCACCCCAGCGCTTCCCCACAGGGGCCTACGCCGTTCTGGAGGGCGGCACGAAAATCTTCGGTGAGCGGCAGAGACTCCAGTACTTCGTCCATCGGCACCTGCAGCATGACGTCCAGGTGAGAGAACAGGCCAATCGTAAAAAACCGCGCGCCATCCGCATCGCCGATGGCTTCCCCAAGCAGCTCACACATGCGGGCCCGCTGGAGGGCAACCCGCAGCAGCTCAGGTGGATGTGACCGGACGCCAGCCAGCGTGAGGAGCGACGCCCAGCGGCGTACCTCCACCAGGCCCATCATGACGAGTGCCTGGCGGATCGAGCCGATCTTATTCGCGCGGGCAAAAAAGCTGGAGTTGATGTAACGCAGCAAGCGGTAGGACAGGCCCACGTCCTGCTGAATCAGCTTTTCGATTTCGTCGAGCTCCGCGTCAGGCTGACTCAGCTCGTTGAGGAGCTGCAGGCCGGTCGCCAGCCCCGCTGGCACGCTTCGTCCTGCCACCATCTGGGGTCGGGAAAGGAAATAGCCCTGGTAATAGTCAAAGCCCATGGTTTGGCACATTTCGAAGTGGGCCATGGTCTCCACCTTTTCAGCCAGCAGCGCTTTGCCCAGACCTCGTAGGTGGACGACGTGCGCCTCCAGCTGCTCGGCAGACAGGTTCATCACGTCGAGCTTGACGGTTTGGGCGTAGGGCAGCAGTTGCTCGGTGGACAGGCCCAGCTCAAAGTCATCGAGCGCAATGTGGAAGCCCTCGCGAGACAGCCGCTTGACGCCGTCGATGACCGCATCGTCCACCTCAACCGTTTCGAGCACCTCCAGGATTACCTGGTCTTTGTTCAGCGGCAGGGTGTACTCGCCGGTGAGGAAGGGACGGGTCATGTTGATCAGCACCGGTCGGCCGGCGCTGACCGCCTCAAAATCCAGGTCCACCAAAGCGCTCATCATGACCCGGGCGGTGGCCCGGTCTTCCTCAAACTGATCGTCATCGTCCATGGGCCGAAACAAAAGCTCAGAGGCCACCACCAGACGGTTGGTGTCGTAGATGGGCTGACGGGCGACAAAAATATTGCTCACGGGTGGGTCTCGGCTGCCATGTGACTCGTCAGAAATAGATCGGCGGCTTAACGCCAGTCTTTAGCGTTTTTCCGTGATTGTGCGGCATCCATCCGCTCGCGCTGGCCCCGCCTGGCCCGGTTCCACGTACGCCTTTATGAGCCAGGAGGGAATTGGCCATGAAAAGACACACCAGCCTGCCGCCTTGGACGCCCGCGGTAGTCACGCTCTGCGCAGTTGCGATCCCCTTGCTGCCGATCGATCCAGCCGAAGCCCAAGGGCTGATTGACCTCACCGGAGCGAGCGGGGCGAACAGCGTCCAGCTCAGTAATACCAGCACCAGCGCCGACCGCCTGGGGCAGTCGGTCAGCGGCACCGGCGACGTCAATGGCGACGGGTTCGACGACGTGATTTTTGGCGCACCGCAGGCGGACGGTGGGCTGGGCGAGGTTTATGTCATGTTCGGGAGCGCAGCGCCTACTGCCGCGCTCGCCACGGCGGATCTCGACGGCAGCAACGGCTTTCGCATATCCAACGGGACGCTGGAGTTCAGTCTGGAGCTGGGTCTTGCTGTGACCGGTGGCGCTGACCTCACCGGCGACGGTCGCGACGATCTGGCGTTCACCACCGACAACAGCACGAACGGTCGAGTCTACGTTTTGCCGGGGCAGATCGGCGCATTCCCGGCCAGCGTGACGCTCGGGCCGTCGCTGCCGATCGGCATTCGCCAGCTGGTCACGCCCTTTACCGGCGAACGCGTCAGCGCGCTGGCGATTGTCGGCGACGTCAACGACGACACCCCGGGCGACCTGCTGATCGGTAGCCAGGACGCTAGCGGAGGCAACAGCTCAGGCCAGGGCTATGTGGCCTTCGGCCCGGTGGCCAGCTCCGTGAGCCTTGGCTCGTTGAGCGGACTGAACGGCTTTGAGATTCCCGGATTCCGGGTTGGGGACCTTCTCGGCACAACGGTTGCGGCCGCTGGCAACTTCAACAACGACAGTTTCGACGACCTGATCCTCGGTGCACCCGGGGACGCCACGACCTCCGAGGACGCGGCCTATCTGCTGTACGGGTTCAGCGACAGTACGGTGAGCTCCCGCGGCCTCAACTTCTCCTTTGGGGACGAAGGCGGCTTTGCGATGCGGGCGAACGCCGCGGATGAGGCGAACGTGGGTGTTGTCGGCACCGCCGGGGACCTTAACGGCGACGGCTTCGACGATCTTTTTGTGGGCGCGCCGGGCGCCACCACCGCGGGGGTCTACGTCGTGTTTGGCCAGGCGGCGGACTATCCGCCGGCGCTTGACCTCGCCAGCCTGGATGGCAGCAACGGCTTTCGCATTAACGATGTCGCCATCCTCGGGCAGCTGGGTGAAGCGGTCAGCGCGATCGGGGACATCAATGGTGACGGATTCGACGACCTCGCAATTGGTGACCCAAACCGGGGTCCTGGTGACCTGTCGATCCCGGGAGTGGTCTATGTCGTCTTCGGGGCAGCCACTTTCCCAGCGGAGCTCGAACTCTCCGACCTGAGCGGGAGTAACGGTTTTGTGGTCGAAGGGCCGGCGGGAAACCAGCGGCTCGGCGCCGCGCTGGCTGGTGCCGGGGACTTCAATAACGACGGGCTGGATGATCTGGTGATCGGCGCGCCGCAAGACGGCGGCGGTCGGGGGTATGTGCTGCTCGGCAATTCCGCGCCGCGCAGCCTCGAGCCCGCGCTGGCCCTGGCGCCCACGCTCGAGGATTCCACGTCGGACGAGGTCTTGCTGAGTGATCTGCTGGGCCCGGTCTATGTCGACGCAGAGCCGCTGGCCGGCGTTGCGGTGATCGACAATCCGTTTGGTCCGTTCCAGGGCAGCTGGCAATTCAACAACGGCGGCCCGTGGTTTCCGCTGTCGACCGGTCAAACCGAAAGCAGCGCAACCGTTCTCACGGCGGCCACCCGGCTGCGCTACGTGCCCGTGCCCGACTTTGCCGGCGGTCCAATCCGCCTGCAGCTCAGACTCTGGGACGGAAACTGGGGCATGGGCGGGGACAATCGCGATATTCGCGATGCGATCAACGCCCTCGGCGGCTTTGGCGACGTGGTCAGTGTCGAAATCATCGTCACGCCCGTCAACGACCGGCCGACGCTGCTGGTGTCCGACCCACCCCGCGTTCTGGCCGGCGCCGGCCCTCAGCTTCTGCCTGGCTTTGCGTCACTTAATCCGGGCGGCGGGGAGACGGCTCAGACCGGTACCTATCAGTTTGTGTCGTTGACCAATCCACAGCTTTTCCTGGACCTGCCCAGCATCGATAGCAACGGCGACCTCACCTATACCCCCAACGAGGGTAGCGGCGGCACGTCCGAGGTGCAGTTTGTCGTGCAGGATTCCGGCGGCACAACCAACGGCGGTGAGGACACCTCACAACCGGTCACCGTGACGTTCACCATTTTGGACACGTTTCTGTTCGCAGACAGCTTTGAAGACTAATAGCGGCGGCGCCGATGATCGCGCCCGCGCTCATTGGAAGGAAGGAAAGGTCATGACACTACTCAAAGCGCTAGTTTTTATGGGGTGCTTTTCGGCCGGCGTCGTGCAGGCAGCAGAGCTTCGCGACCAGCATTTCAATCCACGACCGATGAGCGACGCACCTTTGGCTGAGGGATACAACGTCGGACAATCTTTTACGGTGGGGCTGAGCGGAGACCTGGTCCAGATCGACGTTGCCATGGACTGCAAACCGGGCGGTGATGTCACCCTGGCGCTCTACTCCGAAAATCCGCCAGGAAGCGTTGATCGGTGGCGGCTGGTCCACTTAGTGACGCGAGCCTCTGGCAGCTTTCCGGAAAATGGTGGCGCCTGGCCGGACTATCAGGGCATTCGCGTGCCGGCAACGCCAGTGGTAGCCGGAGATCACATGATGTGGGTGCTTAAGCACAACGGTGACGGCTGCCGCCACGGTTTTGCGCCGGTGGGTCTCTATCCGGACGGCAAAATGGGGACCTTCGTTGGTGGTGTTCTCCTGGAGTTCGCCGACGAAGGTTACGACATGGCGTTCGCCACCTACGTGGCCGTACCGGACGACAACACGCTCTGTCGCTTCGACCTTTACGGTAGGCCGAGCGGCCGTATCCCCGCATGGGTTCCGGTTTGCGGTTGTCTGAGCGACATCGACGCCAACGCGCTGCAGTGCCGCTTCGATCTGCCTGAGCTGGTGCTGTTTCGCGAGATTCCACTCTTTGAGAACGTCGGCGAAATCGACTTCACCCTCGTGCCGCTGGTTGAGCTGGAGACGGTCAAGATCGATCAGTGGGCCGGCGACGACCTGTTCGAATCGCCCGTCGACGCGCCCACTGAACTGTCGCAGCTTGAGGCCCAGTCCTGGACCACGCCATTTAGCTCGGAGTCAGCAGGTCCAATCAACCTGAGAATCGACACCGGCGAGGCGGTCTATCAGTTCCAGATCCCGTCGAATTTCCCGGAAGAGCCGTAGGAGACTGGACGCTGTTGAATCGCTTCGATCGCGGGAATCTCAGGGCGCCTCAAAGCCGTCGCGGAACACCGGGTCGGGCAGCACCACCTGACAGCTGCTCGCGCTTTCGAACCGAAGCACGCTGGCTGCCTGGAGGAGATAAAGCTCGCCGTCCTCGTCTTCGCCGAAGCCATAGATGCTGCCTGACAAATTGTCGAATTCGCTGGCGCTCCAGTTGCCTGGGCTGTCCTCGGTACCGAAGAACACTCGCGCCGTGCAGAAGTCACCATAGACATAGGTACCCTGCAGACCTTCGATGCAGCCTCGGTAGCGGTAGCCGCCGGTGATCGAGCAGTTGCCCGCGACGTGGGGGTAAGTGAGGATCGGTTCGACAAAGCTTCCGGAACAGCCGCCCGGCCCTGGGATGTCACCCTCGCGGCAGTTCCAGCCGTAGTTGGCTCCGCCGGCGGTGCCCGCCGCCTGGAACGACACCTCTTCGCGGGATCCCGCGCCGACGTCCGCCAGAAACAGGTCACCGGTGTCGCGGTCGAAGCTGAAGCGATAGGGGTTGCGCAGACCGCTGGCCCAGATCTCGTCGGGCTCAGACGTGCCAACGTTCGGATTTCCCGGCGGAATGGTGTACGGCTCGGTGCAGGTGCCGACATCACACGGATCGATCCGCAGCACCTTGCCCTGCAGATCCTGTTCGTCCTGGGACGTCGATGAGGTGGCGCCGCCGTCGCCAAACGCAATATAGAGAAAGCCGTCCGGGCCGAAGTGCAGATCACCGCCGTTGTGGTTACCTGCGGCCTGCGCCTGCGTGAGGATCACCACCCGGCTCGACAGGTCAGCAGCATCCGGGTCGGAGGGTGACACGCTGAACCGCTCGATCACGGACTCAAGGGGATTCGGGCCAGAGCCGTCGCGCGTGTAGTTAATGTAGAAAAAGCCGTTGCTGGCGAAGTCGGGATGGAACGCCAGGCCGAGCAACCCCCCTTCAAAAAAGGTGTCTACGTCGCTGGTGATATTGAGAAACGGAGTAGCAGCGAGACCCGCACCTTCCCGATATATCTGGATGCGTCCTTCACGTTCGACAATAAACAGTCGTCCGGACCCATCACCCGCATGGCGCAGGGCCAAGGGGGTAGAAACGCTGATGTTGAGTGAGTTCAGCGTGAGATCCGCCGGCGGTGCACCCGCGTGCCCGACGGCGTGGGCTACTATCATCAGTAGGCCAGAACACGTCGCCCCAAGGCTCAAAGAAAAGCGCATAAGGTGTCTCCCGCATCACCTCGTGGAACTATAACAATCCGGGTATCCATAAACGTGAACTGGTTCAGCGATCTGCGGCGTTGGCCTCGAGAAGCGCGCGCCGTTAACGGCTCACAGATGAACTCAGCTCAACTGAATGCCATGATTCATACGCCTTGAAGCGGTTGTTTAAGCCCCTGAAAAGCCGCATTTTTTAACTGGGCTAGAAACCGGGCGCTGACGGTGGTAAGCGCAAAAACGCCATGTTATGATTGCGCGCCTTTGAGCGCGGCCGCAAGGGAGACTTGCGGATAGCGCCCGGAGCCAGAGGCTGGATAGCGTGGAAGCTGCGCCATATTTACGGGCTGCATCGAGCGCGTATCGCGCCAGCCTCAGAACACTCGCCCTGCTGATTGTACTAAGCGCCGCGGTTTACGGCTGGATACAGCCTGCCGCTGGCTGGGCGGCCCTCGCGGGCGGATTGATCGCTTGGCTGCCGCACCTGCTGATGATCAGCCGAGTGTATGGGATCACCCGCCGGGGTGTAAAACCGGTGACTTTAGCTGGCCTCATGCGTGCGGAAGGCATGAAGCTGGGACTGACAATGATCTTGTTTGCGCTGGCGTTCTACTGGATGCCAACGGACCTCATCAGCGTCACCGTCCCTTGGCTGTTCGGCGGATTCATCTTAATGCTGGCAGCCAACCTCATCGCCCTGGGCGTGACGCTGGCAAAAATGGATGCAGAAACCGTCGCAGAACTGAAGCGGCGGCAGGAACGCGGCGAGCAGGAAGCAGACCGCAACAGTCGACACCTTATATAAGAGTGTAGCGATGGCAAGCGAAGGCGAAACACAGACAGCCGGTGAATATATTGTTCACCACCTCCAAAATCTGACGTTTGGACGTCACCCTGACGGCACCTGGGGCTTTGCCCACGGCGCGGAAGAGGCGGCGAACATGGGCTTCATGGCGATCCACGTCGACACCATGTTCTGGTCGGTGTTGCTGGGCGTCATCTTTTGCTGGCTCTTCCGGAAGGTCGCCAAGAACATCGAGGCCGGCGTGCCCGGCAAGCTCCAGAACTTCGTCGAGACCATCGTCGAGTTTGTCGACAACAACGTGCGCGATGCCTACCACGGCGACAGCAAGCTGATTGCGCCGCTGGCGCTGACCATTTTCTGCTGGGTCTTCCTGATGAACCTCATGGACCTGGTGCCGGTGGACTGGATCCCCGGCCTGGTGCACCTCGCAGGTGTGGAGTACCAGAAGGTGGTGCCGACCACCGACGTCAACGCAACCATGGGCATGGCGCTCACGGTGTTTGTCCTGATCCTGGGCTACAGCCTGAAGATGAAGGGCATTGGCGGTTTTGTGGGTGAGCTGGCTGGCCAGCCATTTGCGGCCAAGAGCACGGTCGGCAAGATCCTGGCGACCCCCATCAATCTGATCCTGGAAGGTGTGGCGCTCTTGGCGAAGCCGGTCTCGCTGGGTCTTCGTCTGTTCGGCAACCTTTATGCGGGTGAGCTGATCTTTATTTTGATCGCGCTGCTGGGAATCTGGCAGCTGCCGCTGCACTTCGGCTGGGCCGTATTCCACCTGCTGGTGATTACGCTGCAGGCGTTTATTTTCATGATGCTGACGGTGGTCTACCTGTCTCAGGCCAGTGAGCATCACTAGGGAATCAAAAAACTGGGTTGGGCGATAGCGCTCCGCCTTTACGACTTAACTTTGACAACGCAATAGCAATACCTCGAAACGGGAGTTATGAAATGGAAACTGTGATCGGAATGACCGCCATTGCCGTGGCCCTGCTGATTGGCCTGGGTGCACTCGGTGTGGGTATCGGTGTGGGCATCCTGGGTGGTCGCCTGCTGGAAGCCAACGCACGGCAGCCGGAACTCGGCCCCATGCTGCAGGGTAAGTTCTTCCTGTCCATCGGCCTGCTCGACGCGGTTGCGATGATCGGTGTGGGTATCGCCCTGTTCTTCACCTTCGCAAACCCGTTCATCGGTCAGCTGCAAACCGCCCTGGGGGGCTAAGCAGTTTTGCGGTTCCGGGGTGACTAACGCCCTGGAGGTACCCAAGGTGACAGGAGAAATCCGATGAACATGAACCTCACGCTAATCGGTCAGAGCATTGCGATGATCGTGTTCGTGCTGTTCTGCATGAAGTACATCTGGCCGCCGATCGTGAATGCGCTGGAAACCCGGCGTAAGAACATCGCGGACGGGCTGGCGGCAGCCAGCGAGTCGGGGCTCAAGCTGGAGCAGGCGGAAAAAGAAGCCGCTGAAATGGTGGGCAGCGCCCGCCAGCAGGCCAGCGAAATTGTTGAGCAGGCCAACCGTCGCGCCGTCCAGATTGTGGAAGAAGCACGCAACGACGCCATCGGTGAGCGAGAGCGGCAGGTGGCTGCGGCGGCGAGCGACATCGAGCAGGAGGTCAACCGGGCCCGCGAAGAGCTGTCCGGTAAGGTGGCCGCGCTGGCGGTGGCCGGGGCCGAGCAGCTGCTCGGTCGCGAGATCAACGCTGATGCGCATACCGACCTGCTGGACAAGCTGGCGGCGGAGCTTTAAGTCATGGCCGACGCCACCACGCTTGCCCGCCCTTACGCCAAAGCTGTTTTCGAGGTAGCACGCAGCGCGGACGCGCTGGGCGCCTGGGCGGACGCGCTGGCGGTGGCGAGCGCCGGCGCCAGCAGCGAAGCCGTGCTGCAGATGATCGCTGACCCAAACGTGGACAACGACACGCTGCTGCCGATCTTCGCCGCTGCCGGCGACGCGCCGGAAGGTTACGACAACTTTCTGAACCTGCTGAACCACAACGATCGACTGCCGGTGCTGCCCGAGATTGCGCGGCTGTACGAGCAGCTTCGCGCTGAAGCGGAGCGCACGCTGAACGTCATGGTGCGTTCGGCCACCGAGCTGAGCGAAGAGTATCGCCGGCGCCTGAGCGACAGCCTGGCGAAGAAGTACGACAAGAAAATCGCGCTGGAAGCGGTGGTGGACCCGAACATGATCGGTGGTGCCATCATCCAGGCCGGCGACATGGTGATCGACGGCTCACTCCGACGGAAGCTGAATCTGCTTTCTGAGTCGCTGAAGCCATAAGACGTCGCCGACGAGATCAAGCCAGGTCAATAAGCAAGATCAAACGTTATAGCTGCCGGTAGAAGAAAACCCGGCAAAGAGGATTGGACCCATGCAAAGCCAACTGAATCCGTCTGAAATCAGCGAGCTGATCAAGCAGCGCATCGACAAGTTCGAGGTTGCTTCGGAAGCCCGCAACGAAGGCACCGTGGTCAGCCTGACCGACGGCATCGCCCGCATCCACGGCCTGGCCGACTGTATGCAGGGTGAGATGATCGAGTTCCCGGAGAACACCTTCGGCCTGGCGCTGAACCTCGAGCGCGACTCGGTGGGTGTCGTGGTCCTCGGTGACTACGAGCACATCTCGGAAGGCGACAAGGTGCGCACCACTGGCCGGATTCTCGAAGTCCCGGTGGGGCCGGGTCTGCTGGGCCGGGTCGTAAACGCGCTGGGCGCCCCCATCGACGGTGGCGCACCGATCGAGAACGACGGCTTCTCACCGATCGAGCAGATTGCGCCGGGCGTGATTGAGCGTCAGTCGGTCGACCAGCCGGTGCAGACCGGTCTGAAGGCCATCGACGCGATGGTCCCGGTTGGACGTGGCCAGCGTGAGCTGATCATCGGCGACCGCCAGACGGGTAAGACCGCGGTGGCGATCGACACGATCATCAACCAGGCCGCCTCCGGCATTAAGTGTATCTATGTGGCCATCGGCCAGAAACGGTCCTCCGTTGCGGCGGTGGCAGCTAAGCTTGCCGAAGCCGGCGCGCTGGAGCACACGATTATCGTTGCCGCCACGGCGTCCGATTCCGCAGCCATGCAGTACGTCGCCGCCTACTCCGGCTGCGCCATGGGTGAGTACTTCCGCGATCGCGGCGAAGACGCCCTGATCATCTATGACGACCTGACCAAGCAGGCCTGGGCTTATCGCCAGGTGTCGCTGCTGCTCCGTCGTCCGCCGGGTCGTGAGGCATATCCGGGTGACGTGTTCTACCTGCACTCGCGCCTGCTGGAGCGGGCCGCGCGGGTCAACACCGACTATGTCGAGAAGTTCACCGACGGTAAGGTCAAAGGCCGCACCGGCTCCCTGACGGCGCTGCCGATCATCGAGACGCAGGCGGGCGACGTGTCCGCGTTTGTGCCGACCAACGTGATCTCGATTACGGACGGTCAGATCTTCCTCGAGACCGACCTGTTCAACGCCGGTATTCGCCCAGCCATCAACGCGGGTCTCTCGGTATCGCGGGTGGGTGGTTCAGCCCAGACCAAGATCATTAAAAAGCTCGGCGGCGGTGTCCGTCTGGCGCTTGCTCAGTATCGCGAGCTGGCGGCGTTTGCCCAGTTTGCCTCCGACCTCGACGAGGCAACCCGGAAGCAGCTTGAGCGCGGTCAGCGTGTGACCGAGCTGATGAAGCAGAAGCAGTATTCACCGCTGTCGGTGTCTGAGATGGCGATCTCGCTGTACTCAGCCAACGAAGGCTACCTGGATGATCTGGAGCTGAACCAGGTCCTGTCGTTCGAGGCAGGCCTGCACGATCACCTGCGCAGCAACTACGCGGAGCTCGCCAAGAAGATCGACGAGTCCGGCCCCTGGAACGACGAGATCGAGGCGGAGTTCAAGGCGTGTGTGGAAGGCTTCCGCGAAACCGGAAGCTGGTAAGCAGACGAGCGACTGACGTAAGGCAAAGATAGGAACAGCTTATGGCCGGTGCCCGCGAAATTCGGACCAAGATCAAGAGCGTCAACAACACCAAAAAGGTGACGAAGGCGCTGGAGATGGTGTCCGCCTCAAAGATCCGCAAAGCGCAGGATCAGATGGCACGCACGCGCCCGTATACGCAGATGATGAAGCAGGTGGCCGGGCACATCGCCAAGGCGAACCCTGAGTACACCCATCCCTTTATGGTCGAGCGCGACGAGATCAAAAACGTCGGGTTTGTCATCGTCTCCACCGACCGCGGACTCTGCGGCGGCCTGAACACCAACCTTTTTAAGCAGGTGCTGGCTCCCATGCGGGAGTACGAGGTGGAGAAGGGCGCGAAGGTGTCGCTGGTGACTATCGGCCAGAAGGCCAATCAGTTTTTCCAGCGTCTGGGCGGCAACATTGTGGCCCACAAGTCGCACTTAGGTGAGACGCCGCAGCTGGCGGACGTGATCGGCGTGGTCAAAACCATGCTCGACGCCTATCGCGAAGGCACGATGGATCGGGTGTACCTGGTATACAACGATTTTGTGAACACCATGACGCAGACGCCCCAGGTGGAGCAGCTGCTGCCGCTGCCGCCGGATCACGATGAGCAGGTGCAGAGCGGCTGGGACTACATTTATGAGCCGGACGCCAACGTGGTGCTGGACGACGTGCTGGTTCGCTACATTGAGGTACTGGTTTTCCAAGCAACGGTGGAGAACCTGGCCAGCGAACACGCGGCGCGCATGATCGCCATGAAGGCGGCGAGCGACAACGCCAACGAGCTGATCGACGATCTGACGCTCGCCTACAACAAGGCGCGCCAGGCGGCGATCACGCAGGAACTTTCAGAGATTGTGGGCGGTGCCGCGGCGGTTTAAGCCGGCATAGCCTGAACAGACAGAGACACGAAGCAGGAACGCGAACATGAGCGAGCAGAAAGGCCAGATCGTACAGTGCATCGGCGCTGTGGTAGACGTGGAGTTCGAGCGCGGCTCGGTGCCGTCGGTTTACGACGCGCTGATCATCGATGAGAAAGACATCACCATGGAAGTCCAGCAGCAGCTGGGTGACGGAGTGGTGCGGGCCATTGCAATGGGTTCCTCGGACGGCCTGAAGCGCGGCATGACCGTGACCAACACGGGCGCGGCCATCAAGGTGCCGGTCGGTCAGAAGACCCTCGGCCGGATCATGGACGTCCTGGGTAATCCGGTAGACGAAGCGGGCCCCATCGGCGAAGAAGAGCGCTGGGAAATCCACCGCGCGGCGCCGGCCTACGATGAGCAGGCCTCAAGCGCCGAGCTGCTGGAAACCGGCGTCAAGGTGATCGACCTCATCATGCCGATCGCTAAAGGCGGTAAGGTTGGCCTGTTCGGCGGCGCGGGTGTGGGCAAGACCGTGACGCTGATGGAGCTGATCAACAACATCGCCGTACAGCAGGAAGGTCTGTCGGTGTTTGCCGGCGTGGGTGAGCGGACCCGCGAAGGTAACGACTTCTATCACGAGATGTCCGAAGCTGGCGTACTCGACAAGGTAGCGCTGGTTTACGGCCAGATGAACGAGCCGCCGGGCAACCGCCTGCGCGTGGCGCTGACCGGCCTGACCATGGCTGAGTACTTCCGCGACGAAGGCCGCGACGTGCTGCTGTTCGTCGACAACATCTATCGCTACACCCTGGCGGGTGTGGAAGTGTCCGCGCTGCTCGGCCGGATGCCTTCCGCGGTGGGCTACCAGCCCACGCTGGCTAAGGAGATGGGTGACCTGCAGGAGCGGATCACGTCCACCAAGACTGGTTCTATCACCTCCTTCCAGGCGGTCTACGTCCCGGCGGACGACCTGACCGACCCGAGCCCGGCCACCACCTTTGCTCACCTGGACGCAACGCTGGTGCTGTCTCGCCAAATTGCGGAATTGGGCATCTACCCGGCGGTGGACCCGCTGGACTCCACCTCGCGTCTGCTCGACCCGAACGTGATCGGCGTCGATCACTACGAGACGGCGCGCGCGGTGCAGTCCACCCTGCAGCGCTACAAAGAGCTGAAGGACATCATCGCGATCCTGGGTATGGACGAGCTGAACGACGACGACCGCGCCGCGGTAGCCCGCGCCCGTAAGATCGAGCGTTTCTTCTCGCAGCCGTTCTTCGTGGCGCAGCAGTTCACTGGTGCTGAAGGTAAGTACGTGAAGCTCGCGGACACCATCCGCGGCTTCAAGGGCATAGTGAACGGCGAGTACGATCACCTGCCTGAGCAGGCGTTCTACATGGTCGGCACGATCGAAGAAGCGGAAGCGCGCGGCAAAGAAATGGCGGAGAAAGCGGCCTAAAAGGCGAAACGCCTCAGGTCCGCTGATCGACAGCTGAAGAAAAGGAATAACCGGAGAAAGCCATGGCCACCCTAACCTGCAATATCGTGAGCGCCCAGGAAGAGCTCTATTCGGGCGTGGCCAAAATGGTGGTGGCCTCCGGCGAAATGGGTGAGCTGGGCATCATGCCTCGCCACACCCCGCTGATCACCCGCCTCAAGCCGGGCCAGGTCCGCGTCGTGCAGGAAGATGACGAAGAGGAGTTCCTCTACATCTCCGGTGGCCTGATGGAAGTACAGCCGCACGTAGTCACCATCCTGGCCGACACGGCAATCCGCGCCGGCGATCTGGACGAAGCCGCCGCCATGGCCGCCAAAGAAGAAGCCGAGCGCACGCTGGCTGACAAAGAAGTCGGCATGGACTACGCCAAGGCACAGGCCGAGCTGGCGGAAGCCGTGGCCCAGCTGGCTGCGCTGGAGCGACTGCGCAAAGCGGTCAAGCGTTCCCGCTAAAAATGGGGTCAGGTTCAAGGGACAGATTAAAGCGAGCTTTACTCTGTCCCTTGAACCTGACCCCAGGCATCGCTGTATCGTTTGATGGCCGAAGTCGCCAGCCGAGTTCCGTGGCTGGTGGCATCGCGTCTTGCACTTATCTCCAGCATGGCCTGGCCAATCTGCCGCGCTTTGATCGCCACGCCGACAGGTGCAAACACACCATATAGGAACCGCTGCCCCAAGTGGGCCTCCGCTTCCGTCGGACCGATATAGTCTGGGCGGTAAAACACGGCGGTGATTGCTGTGCCCTTAGTCAGTCCTTCAATCGTCTTCTCCGCACGAATCTTTTCGCGCACCCACATGGTGTCCGAGTTTTCTGAGATGTCGCTCGAGCTGATGTAGTGGAAACTGACGCGCGGCTTGTCGGTAACCTCAAGCCACTGGCGAACAAACTGCGCCGGAAAATCCACGTGAATCTTGCCGTACGTCTCCTCATCGACACCCAGCGAACTGGTGCCGAGCGCCCAAAACACGGCGTCGACGCCCGCCAGCTGGTTGATGACCGCGCTGTAGTCTAGATAGTCCAGGTGCTGCGTCATCACCACCTTGCCCGCAGCAACGCCCGCTTCGATACGGGGGGACGGCCGACGGGTAACAACATGGATCTGCCTAACGCCGGGATCAGCCAGCGCCGCCTCCAGGATGCCGTCTCCGGCCGTGCCCGTAGCGCCAAAGATGGCGATGGTCTCGTGGCCCGCAGGAGGGCCGTCAAACGCCGGCGCTTCGCGAGTATCGGTGGCCACCAGATACACCCCGGTCAGGTAGAACAACGCGAACCCTCCGATAAGCACTAGAAAAATCGTTCGCAAACGAGGTCGTTTCATGCGTAAGCCTTTTAGTTATCCACTAAGGTGTACCGAGATTCGAAATGTCATGGACCAAGAACCGCCATCTCCAGCCAACACTATGACGAAAAAAAGAGACTATGAAACGTGGCCATAGTCGCAGTGGTTTTCGCCGGCTAGACGAATTCTCGGGAGGAAGCCCTGATCCATTCACTCTGTGCGTCTCGCGTAACTCAACAACGGTCCTAAAGAGCCACTTTACATGTGTAGCACATGCAACTAGGCTCAAAACATGTCTACCATGATCCAAATCCGCCACGTCCCTGACTCCATTCACCGAACGCTGAAGGCTCGAGCCGCGCTGGCCGGCACCTCGCTATCGGAGTATCTGCTCCACGAATTGGAAGCCATCGCCAGCCGCCCGACGCAGGAGGAGCTGCTCGAATCCCTGGCCGAGCTCGAACCCGTTTCTACTAAGACCTCGCTAGCAAGGGCGGTACGACAAGAACGCGATCGGCGGTGATCGTCATCGATGCCTCGGTTGTCCTTGAGTTGCTCTTGAAGGGCCAGAAAGCCGCCGCAGCTCAGAGTGCAGTTGCTGGGTACAAAAACTGGGCCGCGCCTCACTTACTGGATGTCGAAGTGGTCCAAGTGCTTCGTCGCTTTGTCCTGTCAGGTGAGTGCGATTCAAAGCGCGCCGAGCAGTCACTCAATTTGCTGAGCCTGATGCCCATCACCCGCTATACGCACCAGCCGTTAGTCCGCCGGGTCTGGGCCTGGCGGGAAAACCTCACGGCCTACGACGCCTCCTACGTGGCTTTGGCGGAAGCACTTGGATGCCCTCTCGTTACCAGAGACAAAAAGCTCGCCGCGAGCGCCCAACCGATCGCTCAGCTTATATAGCGTGATGGCAAGGGCGGCACGCCAACACCACGCAACCAAAACTAAAGACCAGAATCCATCGGCATGCTCGGTGTAATTTTCGCCCCTGGCTTTTACACTGGGACTTTCGAGGCAAGTCGTGCCGCTATGGCATTCAGGCGAATTCCACAACTTCCGAAACTAACCCTGGCCGTTGCCGCAAACTTGCTCGCGTTCCTACTAAGCCCTATGACATCCAACGCTCAAACTGTCGAAAGCAACCTATCGAATGCTGACCAAATCGATCGCTATCTGGCCGAGCAAATCCGTTCCACAAAAATCCCTGGCTTAGTCGCACTCGTAGTCAACAAGGACGGCGAACTTTACTCAGCCGCTTTCGGTCACCGAGATGTGGCGAACCAAGCACCGATGACCATGGACACCATCTTCCGGATCGCCTCGATGACCAAGCCTCTTGCCGCAACGGCGGTCATGATGCTGGTGGAGGATGGGCAGCTTGACCTCGACGACCCGATTGCCGACTACATTCCGGCGTACTCGGAACCAAGAGTACTCGTCGACTTCAACGCTCAAACAAGCAAATACACCACCCGCCCCTCGGCCACTCCAATCACGATCCGACATCTGCTATCCCACTCGTCGGGCATGGCGTACGGATTCTCCAACCATATCAATGGGGCCATAAGGCAGGCCAATCCCGAGCTGGACCAGCAAACGTTGCCGTTGCTCTACGACCCGGGAACCAGCTGGTCATACGGGCAGGGCATCAGCCAGGCGGGAATTGCCCTCGAGCACATTACGGGAATGGGCCTGGAACGCTTTCTCCAAGAGAGATTGTTTCAGCCCTTGGGAATGTCTGAGACGTCTTATATCGTATCCCGAGCCAACCAGCCCCGAGTCACCACGCTTCACCGGTTGGACGACTCGGGGCTAATAGAAATTCCCAACCCGATTGATATCCGATCATCTGCGAATGGAGACCGTGGTCTACACAGCACCGCACGAGACTACGCCAAATTCATTCAGCTGTTTCTCAATGATGGTGTAGCCCCCAACGGCCAGCGCCTGCTCAGCTCTAAGACCATCGAAGAGATGAGCCGCAATCAGCTTGGCCCAGTACGTATATCTCTGCAGCAGGGCATCCAGCCAGATTGGTCGCGACCCTTCCCCCTCGGCGCTGATCATGACAGCTTCGGCTTAGGCTTCCAGATAACAGGCCCACACAGCGCCGACAACCAACGAGCGCCAGGGAGCCTAAGCTGGGCTGGACTCCTCAACACCCAATTCTGGATCGACCGCGAAAACGGAATAGGCGGCATCCTCCTGATGCAATACCTCCCGTTCTACGACGAAGACGCCATAAAGACGCTGCAAGGCTTTGAAGCGTTGGTCTATCGCGGCTTGGGTGACTGAATTGACCCCTCATCCACGGGGTTATCCCGCCACGTTAAAACCCGAGAATCAGCCCTGCCGATAAATACCGCAGATCTTGTTGCCGTCCAGATCGCGAAAGTAGCACAGGTGCATCGGACCCATGGAGCCATTCCGCTGCCCTGGCGGATCTTCGATACTCGTTGCCCCGTTGGCGACAGCAACGTCGTGAAACTCCTTCACCTGTTCGGGTGAGGCGCAGCTAAAGCCGATGGTTGCCCCGTTGGACACCGTGGCCGGCTCGCCGTCGATGGGCTCAGTGACGCTGAAAATCGATCCGTCATGAATATAAAACAAGCGGGTTTGACCCGTGTCGTTCTCGTTAACCGCGGGCTCTCTGACTCCGATGACACCGAGTACGGCGTTGTAGAAAGCTTTGGCCTTCTCGATGTCGCTCGAGCCAACCATCACGTGATGGATCATTGTGCTTAACTCCCAGTGGTTTCTGAAAAAACAATGCCTGACGCGCGTGCCCTGGCCGCCATCCCGTGTCGTTGCGGTAGAGGGCCTGATTAGGACTGAGAGGGCCTGCATCTGCGTTCTGCGCGTTAGCCTGAAATACTGGGCCACTGTTTGCAAGCGTTGCGTTGCCGGTGAAAAGCGGCCCCAGCAAAACTGGGGCCGCCGCCTTAGCTAGAGGTCTTCGGAAAACTCCTGGCCGCTCACGTGGCGCAGCCACCAGTCCTCAGGGCTGACCGGGCTGCCGTCGGCACCGAGCATCGACAGGGACGGGCAGCTTTCGCCTTCACCTAAGATGGTGACGTGGTCGCCGTCGAACGACTTGAAAGTGCAGGCCACCGTTTCATTGTAGGTCGGCGCTTGTTCCATCAGTATCCCCACGGCGATTCGCTCACCCATTCGAAGACTGTCGTAGTAGTCCGAGTAGTAGTGCACGCCGGCCATGTTGCGGCCGATGGAGATGTTGGCCGCAAGCTTGTCGAGTTCACCCTGAATGGTCAGGGCCTTTCGTCCTCCATCGCCCACCAGGGCTGAGCCGTCGGCGTTCGGCACAAACCGCACGGCAGACCCGCTGGAATCGTACCGGCCATCCGCGTTTACCCGGAGCTCGCGTTCTTTGAAGCTGTCGCAGTCGTCGTACATCTCGAAAAACGCTTTGAGCATCGTGACGCAGCCACCGGCCACCGTCGCGTGTCCGGCGCCGTATGCTGGATGCATCGGCGAACCCTCGGGGAACGCCATGGGCAGCAGGAGGTTGCAGGCGTCAAACCGTTTGGCGGTAAGCCCCCGGGGCAGACAGTTGCCGCGGCAGTCGAACGGCCGATGGGTCAGCGCGTTCTGCTTTCGGTTGTGGTCGGTGATAGCCTTCCGAAGCGCCGCCGGGAACTCAGCCAGCGCGTGATCGAATGCTTCCTCCGAGCATCCGAGCGCCTGCGCGGTTTTGCCGCCGGCACAGGCGAGGGTGAAGCGTCCGCCCATCGCTTCGGGTCGTGCCCGTCGATGGTAGTTGAACTTCTGCCGCCGCACTGCCTTCAGGCAGCGCGTCGCCACCTCGCAGACCAGGCTGAGTATGTGCGGTCCGCCAAACGTGGCAAACGGCGTCCGCCGACCTGATGGGCTCGTTTCCGGAAAGCCCTTGGAGTTTGGTACGCCCATGGCAAGCATGATGAGGCAAGCGTTCAGGTAGGCCTCGTAGAGCGCGTCAAAGTGCACGTAAGTTGCGAGGTCTCGCGGTGTTGCGATGAAGCGCTTCTTCTTTTCGAACAGGTCGAGGCCGCGCAGGTCGGCGCCGTTTTGTACATCCAGCCACTCACACCAGCTGGTCATATAGTCCAGGCAGTTCTTCTGGCTCTGCGTGCGCTGATCGATGCACAGCGAGCCGTAGGGCACCAGCCCTTCCTTGAGCGTCCCGCCGGCACCGATCAGCATGAATTGTGAGATGTAGGGTCCAGCATGGGCGCCTTTGGTTGATCCGCGAAAAGCTGAGGCCGGCGTCAGCTTGCCGTCGAGCGACAGCGTTCTGCCGAAACGTCGATTGCGCTCAAACCGGTTGAAGCCCGTCTCGTCTACCTGGTGCGGGGTTGAGGACTTGACCCCTTTCCCGGAGTAAAACGGCATGCTGTTGAGCAGCTTCACGAGCTGCTGAGCGGACAGCTCGGCGTTGCCGGCGCGCGGGTTGGACGCGCAGAATTTGCGGCCCCCACCTTCGGCGATGGTGGTGAAGGGAACGTCGCGCAGCAGCGCCAGGGCATAGACCTCTGCCATTTCCGCGGCCAGCTCAGACGAAGCGATTCGCGGCGCCGGCGCCATGCCAACGGCTCCCGCATCTGGACCCTGCAATTCGTACACGTGGCCCGAGCGCGGGCTTTCCCAGCCGCGCCAGTCGAAGGGTTCGCCCTTCTTGGGTTTGCAGTGAAAGTCGTCAGGCGACGCGGAAACAACCTGCTTTTCAAAGAGCGTCGGATCGGGTGCGTTGATCGCCTCGACGAAGCACCGATAGGCTTCGGGCTCTTCGACCAAGCCCCAGGCGTTGTGCTTCAGCCCTTTGGTGAAATTCGAGGGATAGGTCGGCGAAAAGTCTGCCTCTTCGTCGTTTGTTCGGGTCAGCGCCTGGGGCGTCAGACGGGATATTTCTGTCGCCAGGTTGCGCTGCGCGCGAGCCTTTCGCGCTCGCTCGGATCCGGCTGGATCGGGTTCGGAATACGGTAGTTTCATTCGTGTCTCCCCACGTTTGGTTGGATAGGTGTTTTTAGTAACGTGCGATTGACCCGAACGTCCTCCCACTGGTTTTTTTGCCTGATAAATCGGTAGGCTGGCGGTAAGTGCCTAGGGACGCTGCCCGCTTCGCCGTGATTTTGAACCTGGCGCGGCGTCGGCAGTCCTACTTTGGATATAGCCAGTCCGAACGGTTATCGGACCGGTCCAGCTGGAGGGGATTAATGAGTATCGAGTTTGTGTTGACGTCGCTGGTGGTGATACCGCTACCCGGCACCGGCGTTCTTTATACGCTGGCTGTCGGCCTAGGTCGGGGATTTTGGGCGAGCGTTGCGGCGGCCTTCGGCTGCACCATCGGGATTGTTCCGGCTGCCGCTGCCAGCTTGGTGGGCCTGGCGGCCGTTTTCCACACCAGTGCGCTGGCATTCCAGGTCGTGAAATACCTGGGTGTCGCCTACCTGCTCTATATGGCGTACAGCATCCTGCGCAGCGGCGGCACGCTGGACGTCGACGAAAATCGCACGGCGGAACCGCATTGGCGAACCGCACTCAACGGCACGCTGATCAACGTCCTGAATCCTAAGCTGTCGTTGTTTTTTCTGGCGTTTCTCCCACAGTTTGTTGACCCGCAGCGCAGTGGCGCAACGCTGGAAATAGTGCTGCTGGCAGCGGTATTTATGCTGCTGACCTTCGCCGTCTTTATCGCCTACGGCGCGTGCGCGTCGCTCGCCCGCGACTACGTGATCTCCCGACCGGAGGTTATGAACTGGCTGAAGCGAGGCTTTGCCGCCACCTTTGGGTTTCTCGGCGTGAAGCTGGCGCTGAGCGAACGCTAGGACACCGTGAACCAACCCGGGTTTTCCGGAGACTGTTTCGTGTGAGTCAGACCACTGTGGCCTGACCGTTTTGTGCCTCGTAGAAGGCCTGTTCAAACTCTATGGGCGGCACGTCACCGATCGGTCCCATCAGCCGCTGGCGGTTGAACCAATCGACGTATTTGAAGGTTTCGTATTCGACCTCGTCGAGGGTTTTCCAGGGTCGTTCCTTTTCGATCAGCTCGGCTTTGTACAGGCCAATGATGCTTTCAGCCAGGGCATTGTCGTAAGAGTCTCCCACACTGCCTACAGAGGCCACCACGCCTTCCTCAGCAAGCCGCTCAGTGTAGCGAATGGAAAGGTATTGACTGCCCCTGTCGCTATGATGGATCAGTCCGCTGCCGCTTTGTCGCGCATGCAGCGCCTGCTCCAGAGCGTCCATGACCAGGTCTGTTGTCATCGTTCGACTGACGCGCCAGCCCACAATCGTTCGGCTGAACACGTCAATGATGAAGGCGATGAAGACCACGCCCTGCCAGGTGTAGACGTAAGTAAAGTCGGCCACCCAGAGCTGGTTCGGACCGTCCGCGATAAACTGCCGATTCACCAGATCTAATGGCCGGTCAGCGGACTCATCGGCAATGGTGGTCTTTCGTCGCTTACCGCGTACGATGCCCTGGATACCCAGAGCCCTCATTAACCGCTCGACCGTACACTGGGCCACCACATAGTTTTCGCGATGAAGTTGCTTCCAGATCTTGTGCGCGCCATAGACCCGGCGATTTTCATCAAACACCCGCTGAATCTCTGGCTTCAGTGCCTCGTCCCGATGCCAGCGGTTGGGCTGGAGGTCGGGATCGGCTTCACGCGCTTTGTAAGCGTAGTAGCTGGATGATGAGATCGGTAACAGAGCGCAGAGCGGCTCGACTCCGAATCGATCCTTGTGTTGGTCGATATAAGCGATCATTTCTTCAACCGGCGGTCGAGCTCCGCCTGGGCGAAAAAAGCCGATGCCGTCTTCAGGATCTCATTTGCTCGGCGCAGTTCTTTGACCTCCCGTTTCAGGGCTTTCATTTCTTCGCGTTCGCTGCTGCTCAAACCATCGCGTTTACCCTGGTCGATCTCGGCCTGCTTGACCCAGCGACGCAGCGACTCAGTCGTACAGCCGATCTTTTCTGCTACCGACTTGGTGGCCGCCCAGCGGGATGAATGGTCTTTCAGGGCTTCCTCAAATAGACGAACCGCTCGCTCGCGGACTTCTGGGGAATAGCGTGGGGATTTCTTGTTCATGACTCCAGTTTCTCAACATTTGGAGTCTCCGGAAAACCCGGGGTGGTTCAAGTGAGGGGCTCAGTGACCATTGTAGATCGGCCTTCATTATACTGCCCCATTCTATTTATCTACCGACATACCTAACTTCACGCATATGCGTCTAACGCGGTTAAGCGGCATTCAGAATATCAAACTGTTATTCGTCCCTGATTATGGTCCAGGATTTTCTTTGCAACCGATTGCGTTAATCCAACTACACCGTACAAATCATCAATCTTCTTAAACCCTTGCTCTTCTCTGTGACTCAAAATTGCTCGAGCTCTGGTTCTACCGACCATGGTGAGCTTTGTGAGTTCAGTAAACGAGGATGTATTGAGGTTAATGGGTGCGTCCAGCCTTTCAGTCGCTGCGCTTTGAACTGATTGTGGCGAAAGCCTAGGAGCCCTAGCAAGTAATTCCGCGAGCTGGTCGATCTGAGCTTTCAGTCGTCCTTCTCTCTTCTTCACCTTTCCTGCAGAGCGTCTATTCTCAGCGCGAATCTGATCAATTTCTTGCCCAAGCAACCGTTGTATCTCCGCTACGCTTTCCGAGGTGCCTAACAACTCGCGGGTAATTCTGGAAGCCTCTCGTACGCTGTAATGAGCGTCAGCGGCAGCTTTTTGTGCAACGTTTTTCGAATATTCAGCTGCCATGCGTGCATCTGCGCAACTCTCAGAAAACTCCTTGGCATTCTCCGCGTGTAAAACAACCTCCCGTTTTCTTTCCGACACTACCAGTGATCGACGTCGCAGGACATTTCGCACATCTCTGCATTCCTCAACAAGCATCCCGAGCTCACGTTGACTCTGCAAAATTACCTGTGATCCGTCCTCCATTGTCTTGCGGTGAGATTCGATCTCTCGGCTCATATCGACAACCGAATTTCGTTCTTCCACTACTTTTTTCACGCTATCCTTTGCAATTTCGTAAGCAGAAAGCCATCTTTCGACCACCGCCTCTGTCCTATCCATTTTTTCAACAAAGGCCGTCTTGCTCGATTCCAAATCCTCTTTTGCTTGCTCGAACGATGACAACTCAGAATGTAGATTATCTACTTGCAGCGTGATTTCCTGCTGCGTGTCTCGTAGGTCATTTAGCAACGACTTGGTTTGCGCATTTAAATCGTTAAGTTCGGATTGTGATTCATAGGTCAACGTTCTGACCTTTGCCATTTTCGAAGCCATGACACCGCGAACGAATACGATCGACAGCAGTGCGACCAATCCAATAAAAGCAAGAGAAATCAGCAACCAAGTGAGGATTATCTCGTTTCCCACATTGGGGTATAAATCGCTTGGGTTCATTTTTTGACTCTTTACGCCTTTTATCCAAGCCACCGCAACAGAAATGGCAGTAGTGTCTGCTCGGTCAGTTCGAGCATTCCTGGTTGGGAAGAAATGAGTATTCCGACTGACACCAAAATCAGCGGTACAACAAGATAAGTGCTAAGGAAAAAGACGATCCGTTTTGGATTAGACTCGCCCTGGCAGAACAGTTTACGTATGTTCGGACACTTTTCTAAACTAGCAGCTGATAAGACCGTGACCAGTGCAGCCATGATTTGCAATCCCAGGTACAGACCCAGGTGATCCGATTGAAAAGGGATTGGCGTAGCAAAGGTAAGCAATACGCCGGAGAAAGATGCGCCCATCCCCAATATAAGTGCGCCCCGGATTGTCCTTATCTTATGCGCTACGGCCGTAACGAGCGACGACGGAGCTTGCGGTCGCTGCAAGAGTTGGTCGAGGTCAACCAAGATAGCCGACTTAGGGACTGCAAGTGGTGTACTCACCTTCTCAGGGATGCTGATTTCGTTTGCAACGGGAGCTAAAACCTGATCCTCCCTGCTTGTTCGCTGAACAAGCGTCCAGGCGAGCCAGATACCGGAAATTGATGCAAGGCCGACAAGGAGTGGCCCGAGAGAGACAAATACCGTCCATATTGGCTGCGCCGGATGCGAAAAACTCTCTAGCCCCCGAATAAATAGCAGAACATATAGGCCTGTAACTAACCCCAGTAGACCACCAACAAAATCAACTCTAAGGCTACTCAAAAACGGAAAGCTCCAAGATTCATACTGTTCCGGCTTAGCCAAATTTTTGGCCAAGATCGCTTTAGAGTACTGCTTGAAGAATTTTGAATTCTCGTCAAATTGAACCAAGGCTGCAGTGAATATCAAAGTCAAAAAAAACCCGTAAGGCGCAGCTAAACCGGCCGCAATATCCGGTAGAGAGGTTTCTCTTTCCCAATTTGTTGGTTCAAAATATATCGCTGCAAAGGACAGCGTGATCCAGGACAACAAGAGAAAAAAAAGCACCAAATCTTTCGCTATCCGGGGCCAAAACCTGGCTACGTCGACCGTCATTACCTGCCAATCAAGAATTGCTAGGGATCGGAGAGAAAAAACAAATACCAACACTGGCAGCAGCACTACGCCAATCGACGCCCAGGTCAAAGGCAAAGAAAACCAGCGGTGGCAGAATGCTACTGCGATCAATCCAAGCAGCAGATAGACTAAAGAGATAGCGAGGCGAAGTTTGGGAAACCAGACGACGTTGACGGATCTGTGGTTGCTAAACGGCGTCTGTTCAGAATGCTGTCTCACGAACAAACTCAAAACCAGGCCCAGGACTGCAAATGCGGAACCGAAGCCAATACTCGACATCCATCGGTGGTTTTGGGCCTTAAAGTTATAATGCGGAATTTTTCGGAATCCGTCGCGTGAAGCGACAATTGTGTCTATTCGACATGGACGACCCGAATTGGTCGAAATGAAGCGGCTTTCAAAGCTGTCACCGGAAAGCGCATGCCAACAATGACTACGTCGATCAATGAAGGCAATTGCAGCTTCGTAATAGAGGCCTGCATCATCGCTAGCTGTAGTAGTCGCGACCCGATCTGACAGTTACCGGTTCTGACGGAGCACGTCCGGTGTCAGGTCAGTTCAACGCGCTGACCTTCTCGTCCCACAAAGCGCGTCCATCACGCAACGTCTCCATGGGTGTCCTTCCGCAGCACATCTTACCCTGGTGCGTGCGTTCGTGATTGTAGCGATCCACCCAGGCGTCCAGGTCCGCCTGCAGGTCTTCGAGTTTCGTGTAGACGCGCTTGCGGAACGCGATCTCGTAGAACTCCTCTTTGACCGTCCGGTGGAACCGTTCGCAGATTCCGTTAGTCTGCGGACTGTACGCCTTCGTTCTGGTGTGGTCGATGTCGTTGATCGCCAGGAACAGCTGATAGTCGTGGCGCTCAGGTTTGCCGCAATACTCGGTGCCGCGATCGGTGAGCACCCGTATTAGGTCCACGCCCTCAGCTTCAAGCAAAGGCAGAACCCGATCGTTCAACAGCTCAGCTGCCGTGATCGGCGTCTTCGTCGTATACAGCTTGCAGGCAGCGACTTTGCTGTAGGTATCCACGAACGTCTGCTGGTAGATCCGGCCGATACCCTTGATGGTGCCGACGTAGTAGGTGTCCTGGGATCCCAGATAGCCAGGATGCTCTGTTTCGATCTCACCGTGGGCTTCGTTCAGCGTTTTCTGCCGCTCCAAAGCAATGACTTGTGCTTCGGTTAGCACCAAGCCTTCCTCAGCCATCTTGGTCTCCAGAGCTCGCAGGCGTAATTTCCGGCTTTGCAGTTGGTGACGAAGCCAAATGCTCCGAACGCCACTGGCTGAGACAAAGATCCCTTGCTTACGCAGCTCGTTGCTCGCCCTGACCTGGCCGTGCGCGGGAAACTCTAGCGCAAAATCCAAAACCGCCTGTTCGATCTGCGGCTCGACGCGATTCTTGGGATTCGGTTTGCGGCGGTTCTTGTCCAGCAGCGCTTCAACGCCGCCATCTTCTTTTGCCGATTTGTAGCGGTAAAACGTATCTCGCGATACGCCCATCATCTGGCAAGCCTTCGATACGTTGCCCAGTTCTTCCGCCAGATTCAGCAATCCGAGTTTGTTTCCAATGATCCTCTGTGTAGACTGACTCATGAGGGTTATCTCCTATGGTTTTTGATGAAAATTCGCACTTCCATCAAAACCGATAACCCTCACTTTCTTCAAGCTAGGTGTCAGATCAAGTCGCGACTAACTCAGCTAGCAAAGTGATATGAGCGTTTTTCAATTTCTGATCGTTTGTTTTCAAAAGCACTGTACTCCCAATCTTGCGTGGTGAGAGATATAAGGCCTCTAGTTGCGTCCAGATAGTCTGGATGCGTAAGCAGCGAATCAGCTTCAGGCACAACCAATTGACCATTTGGGAATCGGGATCGTATAGATCTCGCCATAAATAGTTTGTCGCGCACGTCCGTCGCCAATATTAGGAAGGTTGGAACTCTTGACCTTCTATCATTCACCAACCGTTCGAGCATCGTAAGCTTTTGACCAAGCACCAACTCTAAAGAACGGCTTGTCGTTGCGGTGGAATAGCTATTAGGAAACTCAGCGCCTTGATCCCATCCGAGGCTAAGTTCTCGGGTTTTTTTTAGAATTGGGGAAAAATCAGGAATCTGAGGTAACGATCCGTTCAGGTCAGACTCTTGAGTTTGAGTCGTAGCGTAGATTTCAAATAGATTTCTAGGAAATGTGAGCGACGCAAATGGTTCATTCGGCGCACACCTTTTCCCGAGTGCTTGGCTAAATGCGCTTCCCCAGGTCGAATTTTCCGATAGCACATAAAGATCCGAACAACTACGTGCCAGTTCATTTCTCTGACCTGAAGTTACCGATCTAACAATTCTTTCAATTCTGTCTTTATCGACACCCGCTAGTTGCCTCAATTGCAAATACGGTGACTCCGCGGCGAAAAGCCGATTCTTTTCTGCCGTTGTGTGGGGCGCAATAACTGTTAAGCACGGGTGGTCTGCTTGGTTGCACAAGGAAAGTCGTTGGTTTGCCTTCTGGAATATTTCTCCGACCGGATCTAGGCCGGCTAGTCCTCCAGATGTCGTAGGACCGATGACAATCTGCTCATAAAACTCCAAAGGGGAGAGTGTTTGATGAGCCTGAGAGTAGGTAATCGCAGAAAGAAGAGCGTTTCCATTTACCCCTGCGCTCGGACGATCTGCCACTAGATAAACCGCTATTACCTCGTATCTATAATCGCTAGACTCACTTTGGCTTCCGTTTTCACGCCAAAGATCTTTTCTGAAGGTCATAATCCCAAAATCTTTGCTCGGGAGAATTGTTGTTGTTCTACGATTTTCCGCAATGTCAGGTAAGCATGACGATTCGGTTGGATAGCACAAAAGCTGAGATAGCTTTTGTCGCGTTGTCTGAAGGCGCGTAGCCCGCCACTCGCATGTCCGATGTTCGTCCTGGCAAGCATTCTGCGGCTCACTTCCTGCTGAACTAGGTGGCTCTGTCCGAGTCTGGTACCGAGTACAAAAGTCCAACGCCCATTTGTCGAACTCAGACAGCTCTTGACGCGCAAACTGGGTAAGAAGTAACGTCCGAAATTCTGCGCATGCGGCGTGCTGCTCATATTCATCGACCGAGGGTAATCGGTCCACGAACGGTTCATCTTTCATCCATGGAAAGTAGTATCTGTCTTGCACGTAGTTTCTGTCCGTGTGTGCTCTCGTGATGGCTTCCACCATAAGATCAAAATTCCTTCGCAATCTGGGAACACGAGGATCAGAAACCAGGGCGACGAACGACAGGTATCTTGTGTTTTTACCGTAAATCTCTGGAAGTACAGAAAACGGTCCCAGTTGATCTGCCACCCTGCCAGCTGGTTTTGAAAGCGGATCTTCGGCACGTTTTGGTGTATCAGTAGCGGTCCTACCAACTAGGTTAAGGCTTGTTCTCAAACCCACGTTTAGCTCTCGAATCTCACTTAACAACGCATCGTGATTTTCTTTTGCGACACCAAAGTCCTTTTCTTTTTCAAGAATTGCAGCAAACAGTTCTCGTTGCCGCTTCTCAAGTTCAGGGATTAGATCGGATAGTGCTGAAACCAATTCCAAATTGCGATCTTCGAACAGCGAGATCAACAATGTCTCGATTTCACCAATCTCATTGAGTTCGCTCTCGAAAGCGTTTTGATTGTTACCTGCAGCTTCGGCTAGGCGCCCGATCTGTAACGCAAGGGCTTCGCGTTGTTGATGCAGGTTTATCAACTCTGCCAGTAACGCGTCGTCAGCTCGTCTGCTCTGAAGGTCTTGCGCTTCTGCTATCTGTTCAAAAGCATTGCGCATGCGTTCAATCGTGAGGCCTTGTTCGATTTCATTAGCTTGCGATTGGCAGGAAAAATCCAATGAAAGTAACAGCGCTAGGAACTTACCTAGTTTCACTGTGCTCAGTTGCATCAAAACGTATCCAACAAGCTCTCATCCAAACAGGCCGGCTTTGTTGGTTGTCTGTTTAGGCATTGCTTGTGACAAATACATTTCGATAGTTGTGACTGCGACTCAACCCGTGGCCTCAGTAATGGCCCACAATAGGAGCCGCTCTCCGGGCCGGATTGAGATTCTTCAAAGCCACATCTTTTTCTGCAGATCTCTCCAAGCAATTCACTGTCCGCTCCCGGTGATTCAGCAAACGCTCCATCAAATACCCGTTTACGCCACTGTGGAATCAACAGAAAGTCGACCGAATCGCAGGAGCTTGGCCTCTGATAACGTGCCTCGAGATAAAACTCCGCTTGGGTACCGGGCTCGCCGACTGAAAGCACATGGCCTGAGTTAGTGGGGTGGGCTATTTTTTGACAAAAGGCGATCGCAAACTTTGATTTTGCCTGCAAATCAAGATGGAATGCGTCATCTTCCAGCACCTCCCTGGCACTGAGAGGGTTGTGTCGTCGGCGCTCTGCTCGACCAGGCATGGCTGCAACTGTGCATATTCCATGGGCTTTCGGGCCAAATGATTGGCTGAGAGAAGTCTCCGCCGATGTGGCATTCTCTTGTTCGACGTTGCCTGGGCAGCCCCAAACTGACAGATGACGATTTAAGCTGGCGTTTGCCTCCGTGAGCTCTTCAATGAGTGCAAACACATCTCGATCTACCTTGGGAGCGTTCTGCTCTCGACATTCCGAAATCTGTGTTTGTTTCTCGCAACAGCATTCTTGAGCCAAGCTATCTCCGTGTAATTGCGCATGAGCGACAAGAATGCTTGGCAGTTTGTCCCGCACGGTCAGAGGATTCAGTTCGTTAGCATCTGTGTTTGTTATTGCTCTCCCAACGTCAATAGAGACCTCGATGAGGTGCCTAACTTCATTTAGTCGCTGTTCAACAAGTGCTGCTTCAACTCCGGTAGCAGACTTGCCATTGGTCTGAAAGCATACTCTCTCAGCCAGGTCCGCCAACAATGCAAACTCGGGGCCGTGAGGGCGTACCTGGCGAGTTTGGCGTCTTAGTAGCTTTGTTGCGTCATCGCATGCACCAACCAGGGATTTCCCAGGCGTATCGCCATTGCTTTGACCACCAAGCAGAAATCCGGCCTCCAGAGTTGCGCACCGCAGGGCATGTGCTCCATCAAGCAAAGCTGACTGTCGCTCATTGACTTTCGCTTTTTGATATTTTCGGCGACCGATGCACTCAGGGGATACAGCTTTGCGCGCGTAAGCATTGACTGACAAGTGTGTGACGGATGGACACTGCCAAATCTTGGGCATGAAAGTTGTGCTCCCACGTGAATTGCCGAGAGCCGACAACATCATGGTCGCTTGCCCCGTATCTGCTGCATGCAATTCGGGATACTGTGCACAACGAATAGCATCCGCGCTCGACCTGGCATGTTCGCGATATTGCCGACACGTCATTTGTCGGTCGGTCTCGTTACTCGCTGTTGCTGGAAAAGTATTGCAGCCGGATAAAGAAACCGACATTGCAACATGCATAAACATCGCGACCACAATGCTGTTTGTGCGGGTACGCTCAGTCCTCGTTGACCTCGCGTTTCTTAGTTTTCTAGCCAAAGACGCGATCCATCTGCTTAGATGATCTTCTCTTGAAGTCTGCAAGTGACGCTCTCTAGGTGGATATGCATCTAGAAGAGTGCGTATGGTCGGCCGAAACTCTCACCCAGCGAGGGCCGCACCGTTAACTCTGCTTCTTTGAAGCTCCAGTCTTGGTAGTAGACTGGTGTTCGGATAGAAACACAGTAGTTTAAAAAGAACCTAAGATGAGGCCGCAATGAAATGACCCTTCTTAATCTCAAAAAAAGCCTTCCCAACTTCTCATTGCTTAGATGGTCAGTATTGCTTACCCACCTTTTGTTGTTGGTAGGTTGCACTCCTGGCCCCGATGATGACGACAGCCCAAATCCTGCCCCTAAGAGTCCAACTCAGAAAAAAGTCACAGTGAGAGATTCGGATCCGCCAATGCACATGTACGTTGAAGCGGTTGTCACGCTGACTGCAGAAGGCGTCGGAAACGCCAGGGCCAAAAGTGCCTGCGCCGATTGGTTTGAGGCGCAAGGCTACAGTGTTTTGCCCATGCGCAACGGCCTGCTTGTTCGGGGTACAGAGTCCCAAACTGCAAAGCAGCTCCGCGTGTTACAGATTGGCGATCTGCCTGGACCGCTAAATGAGTGGGTGTCGGACATCAGTGTGCGACCTCCACCGGATTATCAGGAATAGCCACAACCGAGCAAGGTGAGCAGGAAGAAATATGGCTAAACACATACAACCTTCATCACAACTTCCTTTCACCATGGCATCAAGCAATGCCCTTCCAGACGTCATCACCGGTTACATCTCGGCGAAGTCGAAAGGCGGAAAGCCCTGCGATCAGCTCACATCATTGCCTCGGTCTGCGAAGCCTTTTCATTCGAAGCGGGCCGACGCAGACAAAGCTCACAAAATGGCGGAGACGGCTGGCTTAACTATCTTGGCTGAAAGCCCTCTTGGGTATGCTGTAGCAGGCCCGGGCGCGGCTTACGAGGAGCTTACTGGCGGAAAACTGGTTATGCAGGAACAGCTGATGTATAGCCACGGAGCGCGGCAAAGATACGTCAGCCACATTGATATTCAGGGCAATGGCCAGCCTCAAGATTGTGGATGTGGAAAAATAAAAGGCAAAAGCACTGCCATTGAAATGGTGATGTTGGAGAGCCCCCGGCAGTACGCTGGCATTCAACCATCGCCGATTCCGCCGTCATCAACCAAATTCCATCTGCGTGTGCCAGGCGACGTCGCGCTTGGACTAGGTGCGCCGGCCGTTCATCGAAGTGGAATAACGGGCGCCGGAGTAACAGTCGCTATGGTTGACTCCGGTCAGCAGGCTCATCCTTACTTCGCTGCTCATGGATACGACGTTGGAACCACCACAACTGTGGTACCGGGGACCGATCCTGGCCATGATCCGGTCGGCCACGGTACTGGGGAAGCCGCCAATATCTTTGCTGCCGCTCCAGGAGCGATTCTTGACCCGTATAGAGCGTCAAACGACCAAGGAAAATTAGTCGGCGCAATCGCTGGTTTCCTCAGTGCTAAAGCGGCCACGCCGGCTATTCTCACTAACTCCTGGGGTGGGAATGGGCCATACAATCCTTCCAACCAGGTTCCGCCCTCCCAGGCCGACATTACGTGGGCCCTAGAAATATTAGATGCAGTTCAGCAAGGAATAGTCGTGGTTTTTTCGGCTGGAAATGGCTCGTTTACCATCGAGCCACAGGTGCCTGGCGTGCTCGGAGCCGGTGGTGTTTTCATGGAAAACGATATCGATCTGCGTGCCTCGGATTACGCTAGCGGATACAAGAGTCCTTGGATCAATAATCGTATCGTGCCCGATGTGTGTGGTCTGGTTGGTCTGCTTCCAAGGGCAGATTACATAATGCTGCCGATACCGGCTGGATGCCAGTTAGACATAGATCAAAGCTTGCCTGACGGAACAGCGGCCGGAGACGGAACGCAGGCTAATGATGGTTGGGCTTTGTTTTCGGGTACCTCTGCCGCCGCCCCGCAACTGGCTGGCATTGCTGCGCTAATTCTCGAAGCCCGACCAGCTGCGAAGCCCAAACAGGTGATAGAGGCGATAACTGTATCGGCAATCGATGTGCGAGTAGGGAATTGTCATCCCCGCTTCAATAATCCTGCGATGCTCGGGCCAGATTTGGCTACCGGCCATGGTCTCGCCAACGCACAGGCAGCAGTGCAATACGCAATGACCAATTTTTGATAGCTCTTGAGTCGCTCATCACTGACTTACCTTGTGATCCAAGAATTCGTTTAGGAAAGAGAATGAAACGCATATTGACAGTGACATTTGGAGTACTTGGAATGACCATTTTTTCAAACCCCCTCAACGCGGCTGAAAAACTTGAGGGTAACGGCATCGTGGTTAGTCCGCCAAAGCAATTCCCGTATGCATATCTGGAGGAACAACTCCTCGATCTAAATCAACAGCTTGCACAATTGCAGGCGATTGATGGAACCAAAATTGGTAGTCGACTAGGAAACTATCAGGGATCGAATCAGCGTACCAGGAACTTTGCGCTGAACCTGTCACCTGTGCCCCTACCAAAGATCGAGACAATCAGCGAAGCATCAGATGGCGCGTCTCTGTCGCCTACAAAAGAAACCATTACGCAAGACTCACTAAGTCAAACAGCCCCAGCCTTGCCTACTGCCACGGCCACTTCTCTTCCTGTCTCTGGATTTGGTGGGTCGGCACAAGACCTATTATCCGAGCAAGTCAACCTTCAATATCAAATCGGGAATCTGCGGCTTCTCCTAAACCAGTCTATAACTGACCGTTACCTCGAAAAAGGCGGCAAAAAAGGGGCCAAAAAACATGCACTGCTAGGATTTAGAATCAGCCTCAATCCGACTTCTAAGCATGAAGATCACGCTGCCAACGTAACCATAACGGTTAAGCCGAAACACTCTTCGGACAAGCGGCCAAGCATTGTCGCACTAATGCCCGAAGAAAAGACCTACAATGCTGTCGCGCTATCCAGCAAAAGCGGCTCCTTCGGCGCGGCGGCGTTAACGGGCATTTTCACGCTCGGTCTCGCCGGTGGATCAAGTTCGGAGGTTTTTTATGTGTATAAGGACGCGGACACCGTTGCGTTCCAACCTCCAATTCCTGACGGGAACAAGGTATCCTTTGGATGGCAGTTCCGCCCGGTCTTGAATCAAACGAGCGTAACTCCAGGCATTCGTTACCTGTTCGTGGCCTTGGCACTAGATGACTTAGATGATCCAGATGCCTATGAGTTAACGATCTCTACCAACACCTATTGGAACCGATACGATATCAAGGATCGGCTACCCAGAAACACGATTGAGGAATCAGAGGCAGGGCCGACCACGGACTTTCAAGTAATTGGCTCTGTAGCCCTTCAAGAAAGCCTCGCTCCAATAGTAGACACGGCCACAGCCAGCTCGCTTAGCAACGAAAAGCTCTTAGTCACGGTGACGGGCAGCAACCTTTTCAGGGGCTCGCGGGTATACGTAGGATCGCAGCAGATAACTGCAGAGAACGGAGCTTTATCACACCCCTCAGACGAACGTATTGAGTTTGTAGTCGATACAAAAAGCG
Organism: Pseudomonadota bacterium; assembly: GCA_039033415.1. Taxonomy (NCBI): domain Bacteria; kingdom Pseudomonadati; phylum Pseudomonadota; species Pseudomonadota bacterium. The sequence continues at coordinate 192,295 of JBCCCR010000008.1, forward strand.
TCTTGACAAACGAGGTCCGAATCACTGGTCAAAAATACGGCTTCTCGACTGTAGTCCAACACAAGGGAGCGGAGGATTTGCCTGGCTTCGTTCTAAGTTCATTTCGCCTTGGCGGGATGGCCAAAGGCGCTTTTCGAGAGCTGACGGTTGAGCTTCAAGATCGGTGCGGGGCGCTGAACCAGGCCTCGCTCTTAGGTCGCAATGCGTTTCTGCGCATCGGTGATCACGTCTTCGAGATTGAGAACGCTAGATTCAAAGCAGACCAAAACTCGTTGGTAGCTGCAGTTGAAGTGCCTCAGTCACTTCTTAAGCAAGATCAAGAACTCGAAATTTCCATTCCATTTCTCGGACCCAATTTCTCTACAACAGCAGTATTTCATCCTCCTATTGCAGTCACTTCGGTACAGCAACTTGAGCGCAAGGGCGATAACGTAGTCTGGGGACTAACCGGTCACGGCTTTGGTAGTGCAAACAAAAATGACACATCTCCGACACTGAGAATTTATGCCGGACAATACTATGAGCACACCGTACAAAACGACAACCTGGTAACCATTTCAGGAAAGCACACGGAGCTTGGAACCCAAAAAAAGGTCATTGTGTTTCTTGGCGGCTATTTTGAACCAACCATACTGCAGTCACCGAGCGCCCCAGCTCAAACGAAAAAACCGAAGGTGTCTTCGAGTGCAACAGCCAAGAAGAACAGTGCCGGTAGCGTGCAATACCAAGGCGAGAACCTAAAACAGATTACTGCAGTACGATTCGGTACCGAAAAGCTCGAGTTCACAGCTAAAACAGATGGTCTCTCAGTGTTTCTATCCAGAAACGTCACCAAAGAAGTTGGGGATGTGGTGATGTTGGCTGATTACGGCAATGATTCAATAGTTGAGCTCTCGCTGTCCATTGAACAATAGGAGAAAAGCAAAATGGCAGAAATTTCGAAAAGCAAATCTCAGGCCCAACAGATCACGGAGCTTTTCAATAATGAAGACTTAGCATCTAAGCTCACGGAAGTTCTGCGTGCCGAGGGTATTGAGGACCTAATCGTCTCCGAAGTAGTCCTAAAAGAGCCTTCGGAGATGACATTGAGTTTTGGAGCGCCTTGCCCGACCAAGTGTCGTGTATTAGAGGATGGATCTATCAGTTGTAGACCCGAATGCTGATAAATGGGTCGGAAATCAGTTTCGACTGTTCAGGCCTAACTCTGCTTCTGATCATGGTAGAGCTCTCACAGCACCCAAGATATCGCTGGGCTTTACGTTGTTCGACTCAGTACCTGCCCTGCGCAGCTCGAGAAACCAACCTAGTGCTTTTGGATAGGCCTTGACGCGCTTTTTTCAATCGCCAAGGAAGGCCATAGCAAGGCACGTCGCTCGACCTCAGGCTAAATGAATTTTTTTTAGCCAATGTCGTCATCTCAGAAATCGTCCGGATCAAGCTTGAGCATCACGCGCTGTCCTAAGATAGCACTAATTTGTGTTGGAGCGAGGCAAATCGAAGCGCCAGATGAGAGGTTCAACTGACCCAGCGCACTAAGGCAAAAGTGGCCACTAGTATGTTCGCGCGCGAAGCGGTCGAATGAACTCGTCACACAACAAAACACAAAGCTGCGACATGCAAACGCGGCCCAGGGGTATACCTAAATGTCATTCTTGCTTGAGCCTCCGCCGGAGTTTGGCGCGGATATTGCTCCTTCGTCGAACTACTACCGTAGCATCGACACCTTCCCTGACCCTTTGTTCTCCGGGCTACCCTCGGCGCCTGCACTGAGCCAAGGTCAGCAAAGCGCCGTGCGCGCTCAGATGCTTAGTCAACACATCCCTACCTCGGGTAGCGAAACTTCGGCCATTGTCACTTATGTGGGCCAGATGATCGCTCACGAGATTGTTCCCAGCACCTCTCTGTTTCCTGACTTGGTGGTCGAACCCACGATGAATCTCGGAAGCTTATACGGACATGCAGGCACGGACGACCCTCGCCCACCAATCGACTCCGCGGGGCGGTTTGTGCTGGGCAAGTTGCCCGGCGATCCAACCTCAGGTTCCGATTTGGCGCGTGATCGATACTCTGCTAAGGCACTTATCGCCGATCCGCGTAACGACGAAAACCACCTTGTGTCGCAGATGCACGCAACATGGCTTCGTTTTCACAATCGTATGGTCGATTACGCTCTCGCAAACGAGGAGTGCGATCCTTTACATTATGCTAGGCAGATTACGGTCAGGGCGTTCCAATTCGTTGCCGTAACAGACTTTCTCAGCCAAATCATTTCTCGTCCCGTCTATGAGCACTATCTGCGCGCTGGGCCTCAAATTCTAGACAGCACCAGGTTTACCAAAATCCCCGACTCGTTCGCGTTCGGAGCATTTCGAATCGGCCACAGTATGGTACGTAATGCATACACACTCAACCGACGACGGGGACGGCTGCGGCTTCATCCAATGCCAGAGCTATTCGCTCGATTCCGTGACCAACCGTTCAGCGCCGAAGAAAACGTTGACTGGCGAATCATTGACCAACAGCCTGCAGGCCGTATCGACTGCGCCATTGTGCACGCGATGAATAGACCGCCCTTCGATGGAACACGAAAGTCGATAGTTGAGATCAACCTACGTCAGGGCCAACACCTGCCACCTGGATATGCGTGTGCTGCGCACATCGTAGCTCGGCATCCTCGTCTGGCAGGGATAGCCCGTTTGACGCCTATGCCAGAAGACGCGCTCGAGAGCGGTCGTCTTCGTCCTTTGGGTCTGAACATTGAAACGCTACCGCTCTGGCTTTATTTGCTGCAAGAAGCCAGCGTTTCACCTGGGTTTGGTGATTCCATGGGTCCGCTGGGCAGCATCATCATTGCTGAAGTTGTGTTTTCTTCGATTCAAGCAAGCACCGAATCCGTTTCCCCGCTTCTCAGCCAGGGTTTCGCAGAATGGTGCGGCTGGCTTGGTCCTTTTGGCCGTTTTCTAGAGACGCGCCGTCCACCGCAAACGACACATGTGCGGTTTCTCGATGTTTTTGACTTCCTAGAATCAACTTAACCGACAAGGAAAACTATATGAGCCAACCAGAAGAATACTTGCCTTTCATCATGACTGGAACCGCTAGTGAGCCGACGTATGATGACAATGCGCTCGCCGCCTACCACCCACCGACAAATGCCGATGATAGAGTCGGATACACCACAGAGACTGTGCTTGGATTTGATCGTAACCAGTGGTACGCAAGGTTGCTTCTCACCGGAAGATGGCACCAGGAGGCAAAACGACTGACTTCCAACCTCCGGTTCTTTCGCCAGTCTGCGACCGAGCTTTTGGCAAACGACATCGACAATCAAGGCGTATTTGCGGATAACTGGAACTTAGTTGAGTATCGGCTCAGATTGCCGAATTCGAACACCGATCCAGATGACATCGTCATGGTAGGAGAGTTGACCTGGATTAGGGACGGTGTCAGAAAGAATACCAGGTGGTATTGGAAGGAATGATGTTCTGGCTAGCACGATCTACGGCGAATTCTCGACGAAATCTAGACTGATCTTATCCAGATCGGTTTGGTTCCTTGGGCTGTTCGCTGCATCTTCACTCTCGGCCGCACCGCTAGACGCGGACGGCCTGGAGTTCCCGATTGATTCGGACACCTCTGCCGTGTTCGTCCTGGAGCCATCGCAGATCGCTGGTGAGCTCATTCTGCAGCCAGCAGGGAGCGGCGAATCGCTCAAATTCCTGCCGGCAACGATGCCCGGGATAGCCGTTGCAGTAGTTCCACGTCGCGCTGAGTCGGAGATTTGGCGGATCACATACAGGGAGGGCGTCCTGACGGTTCCGAGCGGAGCGATCGTTAGAGCTTATCTTGAAGGTGTAGACGATGAATACGATGCGTATCACGCGCTCAATGAGGCGCTTAAGCAGCTAAACGTTGGTACCGATTTTGGGGAACGGGCGGGACGCGAATTGCTAGGACAGACGTTGCAGCGCACGGGAGTTAAGTCTGACGCCGCCCGACACTTGGTATACACCTTGGCCAAAGCACACGGTGATGCAGGTAAAACTGATTCTGCGGTCGAGATACTGAGCCTCATCGACTCTAACGCGCTCGTGTCCGACGCCAATCTAACCCATTCGGCTAGCCTTGCCCGGCTCCACGAGGCAACTGAGGACTACGCCAAGGTTATTAGCCTTGCTTCCTCGGCAGCTGCACGATTTTGCGTCGAAGATGTGTTATCGCCTGTGCTTGAACTCGACTGCGCAAAGATGGCCTTAATGCTAGCCGGTGCTCAGCTTATGCTTGCCTCGCGGATACAGGAAAAAGACCTTTTGATTTCAGCTCAGGAGAGTCTGGAACGACTTCTGCAAAGAGTGGCCGTGCATCAATCGAGTGCCTTACTGGGAGACACCTATGGACTATTAGCCTTGGCTGCTCTTCTGTCGGGCAAACTAGCTGAGTCTGAAGCCTACTACCGACTGGAACTGTCGGAGCGGCTGACAAACCGGAGCATTCATCCAGATCAAACCAGATCATCCCAGATCAATTTGGCCTCCGTCCTCAATCGCCTGGGTCAAGTAAGTGAGGCTCAGCGAATGATGCGCAGCGTGCTTACGAGTTCGCGCCAGACAATGACGGCGGAGAGCCGGCTAGGGATTCTCTTCAATCTAGCCCTCACCTACCAGGAAACCGGTGATTGGCCTCAGGCATACCGCTACTTCGACTTGGCCCAAGCGCTCGCCGAAGAGATGGGCGATCAATTTTCGGAGCATTTGGCCAGATTCCGTGCCGGTAGCGCGCTGCGAGAGAATGGAAATCCGACCGCGGCGTTGCTCATTCATAAGCAGGCGTTGGCATTTTTCGAAATCCAGTCACCCGAGCTCGCCACGCGACTCCGCGTTGAGCTTGCCAGAGATTACCTCGCGCTAGGTGATATTGACTCTGCCGGAAAAAGCATCGTGGATGCTATGAAAGTAGCCGACCGAACCGTCAGCACTCGTTACCAGCTTGATGCGCTTGCTACTGCCACAGATATTGCGTGGCAGAGAAAGAATTTTGATCGCGTGGCCGATTACGTTATTGAGTTCGAGGAGCGATTCCGCGGAACTCATGTTTTGCCTGGGGTAAAAATAGACCTTTACCTGTATTTTCTTCGCTATTTTCGAACGATTGGCAACGACATCAAAGCCTCTGAGTATGCTGCCGAAGCCTTGAGACTTGTCGAGTCTATTCGGCAACAGTACGACGCACTGGCAGTACCCAAAGCTTGGACACATCGAACCCACGCTCTCGTAGTTGAGAACCTGCGGCGGTTGTTGGATCCGTCATGTGCAGATGCGAATCAATGCCGACGAAGAGCCTTCGAGATGCTTGAGAGACACGAGAACTACTGGGTCCGCGCCGGACGAAAGACACGGTCAGGTAACGTTACTGTTAACACGTCTCAAGTGGCCGCCAGGGCTTTAAGGGACTACCAGTTCGCGGAAGCACGTCTGGTCCGGGTTGCCGACCAGCCAGATCAACTCGCGATGGCGATGGGCGAACTAGACCTCGCTCGCGAACGGTATCTGGATGCACGGTCAGGTCTTAGAACGACGCCTGATCTAAATTTCCTCCGCTCCGAGGACATTCAGGCTGCGCTTGAGGAAGATATGCTTGTTCTTCGATTTCACTATGACAACTCCACCGGAGTTCTCACAACCTTCACCATTGCGCCGTATCTCTTCGATGCGCGCGAAATTCACTTCCCAACTCTCCCGCAACTAACAAGGCAATTTGTTCTGGATCGAGGAGCAGATCAGAAACTCGCTGGTCAGCTGTACGGAATGTTGTTCGGGAGGTTGGACGGGGTCGAGTGGTCGAAGGTTGATCGGATTATCATGGTCTTGCCCGCATTTCTAGCCTCAGCACCCTTGACTGCGCTAAAGATTCCTAGCTCTGAAGACTATCTGGGTACACGATTTCAGATAATCCAGACACCATCAATCACTGATTTCCTCATTGATGCCACCACTAAGCCGCTCAGCGAGGAAGTCGCGGATATTGCCATACTCGCGGACCCACTTTTCGACGGGTCGCTAGGTACAAGCAGTCAATCCGAAGCATTTCGCAGTTGGAGTAAAAACCTGAAGCGTCTGCCCTTTACCGCACTTGAGGCTCAGGCCATTAAGGAGCAGTTCGCAAAGCGGAATGTGATTGTCGCCACTCAGGATGCAGCCACCGCGAAAAGGCTTATGTCCCCAGCCTTTCGAAATGCCCACGTCCTTCACATCGCGACACATGGTTATTTTTCGGATAGAACACCGGATGTTGTTGGGCTGGCAGTTAGCCCTTCCGCTGAGGACGGAGAAGTTGGATTCGTGTCGCTAACTCGATTCCTGACAAACGATATCGGGTCACGCTTGGTGATCATCAGCGGATGCGAGACTGCGCTTGGAAAGCAATATGACGGGGCGGGGTTGGGTAGTCTCACCAGCGGCGTACTCTCACGAGGTGCTGGAGCCGTCATCGGCACTCTTTGGCCGATAGATGATCGGGCAACGGCAAGATTTATGTCGCACTACTATGAGGCCTTAAGCCACGACGGTGGCGATGGGGCAATGGCGTTACGCGCGGCGCAGCGTTCCATGGCGATCTCCCGCCGATTCCGTAATCCTAAATATTGGGCGGGATTCGTGTTAGTCGCAGCGAATCAAAGCTTCCGAAAGGTTTTGTGATCGTATGCCCGTTTTTGCACTCGTTACTCTACTCGCAGAGAGTAGGTAGTTGTTGGCGTTGATGCCAAGTCCGAGTGAACTTCTACTTGTAGTAATCCCGGCGGGAGAAAACCCGCTGGCACGTAAATGGTCAATTCGTTTTCGCGAGCGAGCAATTGAGACAATTCTCCAACTACTGACCCATCTGCATCCTTGATGACTATTCGATACAGGCCGTTCGAGCCTGCAACACCCGCAAAGAGAAGCGTATGTTGATTGCTGAGCAATGTGGGTGTCTGCGGACCTCCCGAGCGCATCGTTTCCAAGTAAACCAATCCGGTCTGGCCAGACAGATCTTTAGACCCTTTCAGAAGCTCTTCTAGCTTAAGATTTTCATTCTGTGTGGAGATCAGCAGTGATGCTGGTCCCAGAAATGCGACGATTGCCGCTGCGGTTGCGACTGATAACAAGGATCCGGTCGTCCACCGTCGACGATGAGAATCGATACTGGTAATCCTTGCTGGCGCGTCTTTTGTTTGGTTTCTCAGGGCTTCGATGAGCGCCATGTCTTTGTTGAGCTCTGGTAAATGAGCGGTATGCTCCGCTAGCCAAAGCTCGAACGTTTCTTCTTCGCTCGGACTCAGTTGGTCGGCGAGGTACTTCCTGGCCAAATCCGGATCCATTGAATCCTTAGCAAGCTGTTCCCGTATGTCTGGATTGCTATCTGCGCCATTCATATCATCAATCACTTAACTTTCTGACCCGTCATGGTGCCGCTTTCTAAACAACTTACGAAGCCGTTGTTTGGCGCGAAATAGCACTCGATCAAAGTGATTGAGATCGAGCCTCAAATCGCGACAGATGTCCGCTTTGTCCTGACCGAGTACAAAGTACCGTCGAATAATTTCCTGATCCCGTGGAACATTCAATTCTTTGATGCACTGCTTTGCGCACTCAAGCAGGTCTTGCCACTCGGCAAGGGAAGCGACGTTATCGGGAGACGCCTCAATTTCAGACATTATTTGAGGGTCCAAAGGTAATTGTTTGCCTTCACGGGCTACGCTCCTATTCGCGATGCGAATCGCTGTAGTCTTAAGAAACCCGAGAATCCGGTTCGGGTTCTCCACCTTCCCTTCGGTCAGACTGATGATCGCCACCATAAACGCCTCCTGGGCTATGTCCTCAACCCATGGAGAGGAGACGTACCGCTTCCGGATGATGAACACCAACCAGCGAAAGTACTTCTCGTAGAATTGACTCTCCGCAATCTTGTCTCCTTCCATTATTCTGCGAGCCAGCTTTCCGGCCGCAGAACCTTGGGACGGCTCCGATTGATCCCCCACCTTGACTCCTGATTGTTGAACTCATGCGCTGTGGTCAGTTAGCAAGAGAACTTTACCATTTAGGAGCTTAGCGTTCTAAACGAGTCGGGCTCGTATTGGTCCCGCACACCAGGAAATAATCCTGTACAACATGTGTCACCAACATCGGCAACCTACCACCCAGAACGCCACCGATTCGGCAGCTCTCTCAACCAGGTTGGTGGGAGTTTTACGAGAAACCTTTCACCAACACTCTAGGTCGCAGTTGAGCGAACGACCGGTCCAACAAGCAGCAATCACCCTAACCGAAGGTTTCCTCAGAATTTCTTCTGTTTTTACACCGAGAAAAAAAGGTCCAGCCGATACAGAGTGTTATCTCATCAGTTGTCCCCGGTGCAAAAATGAACTGCTTGGCAGATGCTCCACAGAACACTCATCAAGACCCGCGCGAAGATACCCTGGTCGATTGCTGCGCACGGGCTCACCTCGGCGACCTGGCAGCGGAGTCCAAGATGCTTGATCAGCTCTATCCGAGAGTCAAAAGGCTCGTGAACTCCCAAACGCGAACCACCGATATCGTCGATGGCGTGGTCCAGGACACGTTTCTGATTTTGTTGAAGAAGCTCCGAAAAGGCGAGCCAGAAGATCCAGCAAAAATCGAGAGCTATACGCTCGGCATCGCCAAGTTTACTTTGATTGCTCGTTGCAGGCTGATGTCACGGCTGTCCGAAACTGAAATGTCGGAAACGTTGTTTGAATCTGGAGACTCGACTCCGTTAAATTTCGTGATGACCGAAGAGATGTATATGTGGATTGAACAATCAATTGACAGGCTCTCGAAGGAGAGAGATCGCGAGCTCATGCGAATTTATCTTGCGGAAGAGCTCGGTACAAACGATCTATGTGAGTTAATCAAAGTCAGTCGAGATCATCTTTATCGTGTCCTTTATCGCGCAAAAAAACGACTCGGCGATATTCTTGCAGAAGGCGCTGGAATGGAGTTACTAAAGTCCTGACCATTTTGGCGAGTAAATGGGCAGCTCTTGGAGGGTTCATTTGGAGCGAACGCTTGGTTCAATGGCGTGATCTTTGTTGTGACTTAGTTTTCGCGTCTGAATATTCATGACCAAAGAACCGCTGCTTGCATGCGTGATGTCAGTTCAAGTCGCAGACTCTAAGCCCGATTGCATTCCGGGCTTGGAACGAGTGGCCGTGAGCCGGGGCGGCCGGGTAATTCAGATCAGTAGTCTCGGATTTTTCGGGATTTTCGAAAGCGCAAGTGTTGCCGTTCAGGTCAGTATTGCTCTCGCACGTTTCGCAGCATATGGAAGCGACTCACCCATCAATGTAGGGATCGACGCCGGCCAGCTGCATATGGCTGGCGCTCAGTGCACTGGTGATGCCGTTAACGAAGCGTCTCGACTACGAGACTCAACAACCGACTCCGAACAGATCGTTATTTCCCCCGGGGTGCGACGTTTTGTCTTGTCTGAAGAGACGTTACCTAGTCTGAATCGACGAGAAGACGGTAGCTATGTCGTTGAGTGGCGCACCGATAAACGCGGCGCCGTATTACCCCGATTCCTGGCTATCAATGATCAGGTAATCGTTGGGAGAACGAATGCCCTTCGGACTCTCAAACTCAGGTCCTCAGAGCTCTCGGGAGCAAGTTTGGTGACGGTAATCGGCGAGGCTGGAATCGGAAAAACGCGCCTGCTCTCCGAGTTTGCCATTTTTGCAGCGAACCAGGGAGCACTTGTCCTGGGCGGACAGGAACATGAAGGCCTTGGTCAACCCTACGCCAGCCTTCACGAGTGCCTCTCCCAGTGGCTAGAACAAATCGATAACGTTGCCTTTCAGAGCATGGGTTCAATTGCGCATCTGGCCAAAATTGTCCCTTCGATTTCTGATCAGCTCTACGGGCTCAAGGTGGTAGACGTTCAAGATGCAGAGACCGAAAGGCGCAGGCTAAGCAAAGCCCTCGCTGAATGGCTCGCATCTGTGGCTCAAAAACGGCCGGTGATTTTGATCCTAGACTCCATGCACTGGGCGAGTGATAGCACGTTCAAGATACTGGAGGGCATGTTGCATTACCTCCAGGATGCCGCTTCGGTTTCACTGGTGCTTGCCTCTCGTGATACCGACAAGCGAACCTACCGGTTGTCCAAGTTGGCAGGAGAACGTTGGGGTGACGGTCGTACGTCGAACATCGTTCTTAGGAATCTAACCAAGTCTGACATTCAGGCCTTTTACGAGACTTCGCTATCAGAGGACCTCGTTGATCTCATTCATCTAACCACTCGTGGCCACCCTCTTCACCTGGTGAACCTGATGGATTTTGTCGCTAAAGGGCAGGACCTTCCGAAATCTGTTGAAAAGGCACTACAAGGCCGCATCAAGGAGCTGCCTGGTAATTCGCTCGCCGTACTCGAAGCTTGCGCCGTGCTCGGGCCTCGATTCACCGCTCGCGTGATCGCTGACATTCATCCCCAACGCGTCGAAGTCTTCGAGGCTCTGGACCGAGCCACAGAGTCAGGCTTAATCAAGCTGGTGGACCCCGTTCGTCTCGGATACCAGTTTGCTCACTCGTTAATTCGGTCCTACATCAAGCGGGGGATCGGGGCGGCTCGAGGGGCGAACCTCCACGTTAGGGCTGCCGACGCGCTTCAACTACCGCAAAACCAAGAACTTGCTTCGCCAGCAGATCTAGCTCGGCTATACGCCGGAGCTGCCTCACTCGGATATCAATCTGAAGCCACTAGCTGGGCGGAAAAAGCCGCCGACACGGCTCTCATGCAACACGCCAACGAAGAGGCGCGCGACATGTACCAAATGGCGCTGGAGTTGCAAACCGATCCAGCGACTCATGCAGCTTGCCGCCTGCAACTGGGTTTCGGCATCGCATTGGCAAGAGCGGGAGATAGTCGCAGCCAAGATCTGCTGTGGGAAGCCGCGGATCGCGCCGAATCACTAGGTGATGGCATCTTGATGGCTCGAGCCATGCTAGCCACATATCGACTAGCATTTTCTAGAGCCCGGGAAGTGGACAAGGAAGCCGTAGGCCGACTGCGACGAGCTCTTGCGATGATTCCCAAAGACGAAACAGCCCTGATCACCAGGATTACAGCTCTTTTGGCAGTGGAACTGGCTTGGGAGGACGATCGAAGTCTCGCCTTGGAGGCATCAGACCAAGCTATGGAAATGTCTAGATCGGAGTCTGAGGAGGTTCAGGCAGAGGTTCGAGCGCGTCGGCTATGGGTATATTTCCATCCGACGCAGGAACGCGTAAAAGAGACGGAAGAACTGCTCGCGCTGGTGGAAGCGTCAGAGAACCCGGTCTTGGCATTCGAAGCGGCGGGTCACGCTGTCTTTACGGCGATTCGAGCTGGCTCGCGCTCGATGCTGGAGCGGTATCGAGAGTCGATGCGAGTTGCCGCCCGGGCCATCGACGACCCCATCGTCAAAAGCATGTACTACTTGCGAGAAGCCAACGTGGCCCTGCTCGAGTCGCGGTATACCGATAGCCTGACATTAGCTCAGCGCCGCCTTAACCTCACAAAGAAGATTGGGCAGGTCCAGGGAGAACAAGCCTACCGCGTGCAAAGCTTCTGGGTCGCTTATGAAACCGTATCAGTAGCTGATCTGTCCGTTCTTCTCGACAAACTCATTTCCACGCTTCCTAGCGAATTCCTGGACCAGCAAGCCCTCGGAGCCCACGTCGCTTGCGAATGTGGAAGGCTGGAACTAATCGAGTCGCTCATTGAGCCCTTCGCGGATTTCGCGTTTGCGCATGATCAGATCTTCCTTCAACTGAATTGTCTTCTTGTTGAACCTGCCATTGCTGTAGGGCAAAAACAAATGCTTGCGGCGTTAGAGGCTAATCTCGAACCGCACCAATCCGATCACGCTAACACGGTGTTCAGCTCGATGGGACCCGTCGCTCGATATCTGGCTCTCATTAGACTGTACCAACGTGAATTTGGTCGGGGGGTCGAGCTGTTGAGGGAGTCGATTGAGTTGGCACGCCGTCTTCACTCCAAGTTCTGGGCCACCCGGGGCATGATTGATCTGGCTTCAGTCACACCGGACCGACGAGAACGCCACGAATTGGTCGATCAAATCAGGCACCAATCGAACCAACATGGTTGGAGCCGGTTATCGGAACGGATCGACCAAATTAAGGGTTAGTCACCATGGCCCGATGTGAGGCTGGGATTTCTGATTGGTCGACAAGACCAAGCGCTTCCTGTCCAAGTCGAAGTTCACCCGCGGAAGCAGACTGAAAGAGCGACGTTGCTCGCTGAATGACGCCTCCAACGGGCATCTGGTCGTCGAGCAATACATCGCCTGCACAAATACTCCCTCGAATCAGCTCGCTACATTTCTCGATGGTCGACATGAGCTGATTTGGGCTGTTAGTGACGACCATCATGGTGTTTCCCGCACGTTGGACCCGTAATGTCCAACCTTCGTCGCTCTCTGGCGTTGGTATGGGTCGTGTATCAGGTGGCACCTCGAAGATGCCGACCAAGGCGAACATCAAATTGTCTGAAACGGGTTTTTCGGCACCAATTTCGTTTTCAAGTCGACTGTCCCTACCTGATGCGCTGTTTGCCTTCGGGACTTCTTCTACAGAGCCGACGAGCCGATAGCCAACCTTGGGAATTGTTTTTAGGTAACGAGGCGATGCACGTTTATCTCCCAAAGCATTTCGGAGCTCAGAAATGCACCGGCTGAGGGAATCGTCGGTGACCACAATGTTTCCCCAAACCTTTTCGAAGATCTGGTCTCGCGTTACGACCTCGCCGCGGTGTGCGACCAGGCACATCAGAACGGACATCACCCGTGGTTGGATGCTGGTATGACCATTCGGTCCCACTATCCGACCTTCAAGCGGGAGCACCAGGTTTTCCCCAAGTTGAAAACCGGACGGCATATCGACGCCTAACACTATCTAGCTTCGGCTAAGTACGATGGATAGGACGTAATCTGTTAGGAATTTTTCTCACTATCGCGACCCCTTTTCCCTTATTGTGAGGCGGTCGGCCTTGTTCGACCGATGTCGGCGAAAGCACCAAAATTGGGTTCGCCTTCCCCTATGCAAAAGTCTCCTAGGGGAGCATGGACGACCCCTCGCCTACCTCAACCCCATTCGATAAACGAATAAAGTTCTTATCACGCAGGGATAGTTTCTTCAAGTTAAGCTGACGAATACTCGTCAATTTGCGGCGATTTAGGACAAACTCCCGCCCGGATAAGCATATGGGATTTAGACAAGGATCGACCGAATTCGATCTTCGAGCGGGTCTAGAAAATCATCATCTCGCCAATAGTGCATATGGCTTAGTGGATTCCAGAACGCTCGAACGCCGCCAACATTGATGCTCTTTTCAACTTTGACGGCCTTTTGGTAAGCCGCGTTGATCGGTTTCAGCGGCCAGCCCAACGCGTCGTCCGCGTCATAGTAGTTTTCCCAATGAATGTCCCAGCCTCCACTAGATACTTTGAAGGGTTTGATTTTAGGAAGGGGCATCCCAGAGACAAATATCGGAATGTTGCAGCCAGTTGTGTACAAGTACCGCAACGTTTTGAGCCGAATCACCCTGCCAAGGTCGCCATCAGGAATTTGCACGTCCGAATCTGGCCCAAAAATTCCCCAGGTGGCCTGGTTTTGCTGGGCACCCCAGATGTAATTTGAGAGCACCTTGCCACCCAGTGACTGGGCAACGATGATCACCGGTCTATTAAGAGAACTGAGTGCGTCCGCCACACGGCTCAGCGTCTCGAAAATGATCTTTTGAGTCAGAAAGTAGATGCTCTCTTTGCCTTCTGGCCGGTAAATCGAGGCAGCCGCATCACCAAACCCAAACAGCAGGAATTTCCGCAGCCGAGTCCAATCCAGATCTCCCCCTTGCTGGAGCACATCAAATAGCTCTCTTTGGTTTTCTTGCAGCAGGCCCTGGTAGTACGCCTTGTCCCAATAAACCCTGTCGTATCGGGGGCCGCCTAAGCGGCGGTACATTCGGTTTTTGATCGCTTCGTCGAAGTCATCTTCCGTTTCGCCCATTCCATGCACGAAAACCACGGCAACGTCTTTTGCCATCGTATGTTCCTGATCTGATTTCCCGCCTAGTCCGTTGGTGATGCTAGCGATCAGAAACTCCCACGGAAAGCTTCAGCTAAGCGGTTCAGTGAATCAGAAAAATATTTCTGAAGTAGGTGGTAGGAATCTGACCGTCGCGCCACGTGGTTAGGCAAACAACAAAGCACAGGGTGTGCCAACACGATGACAACACAAATCTCCCGGGCGCGAGATGCCAGCGATCTCACCGACGCAAGGCGATTCTGGTACGACGTTTATGTCAAAGAGATGGGCCGCGACCTCAACGACGCAAGCACAGACCACGAATCCAGAGAACTAAGTGATCCATTCGATGAAATTGGAAGGTTATTCATTGCACGCGATGACAATCGTGTAGTTGGGACCGTTCTAGGCACACCTGGTCGTGATGCGAGTTTTGGCTACTACGAAACACTCTATCGATTGAATGAGCTCACTGAGGCAAGCCGATTGCGATCGTCCTTAACGAACAAACTTATCGTGGCAAAGGAAAAGCGCCGGTCGCCGCTGGCGCTAAAACTCGCCACCACGGTCTACCGGCAGGGCTTGAGCGACGGCGTTCAGCGTAATTACATCGATTGCAACGCCCATCTCGTGAGCTTTTTCAGACGGATGGGCTACCGCCGGCATCGAGGATGGGTCATTCACAAAGACTATGGGCTGGTTTACTCCCTCGTGCTGCATCTTGAAGACATCGAACACCTCAGAGCGAGTGAGTCCCCCTTTGTGTCGCACTACCAGTCAATCAGAGAGACCCCTAACCAAATCAATGGAGCTAACCACAGTGACAGCACTTCAAGCCATTCAGCAGCAATTTGAATCCGCTCTGGCAGAGTTCAGCCAGTGCCGCGCGATAAAACTGCTGCAAAGCGGTGATATGACCGTAGACGACTACAAGTGGGTTCTTCGGCAGATCTTTCATCACGCGCGCGAAAACCCCCAAATCCAGGCTCTGGCGACAGTCTATTTTCGCGGGGAACAGCGCGAAGCGGTGCGCGGTTTTCTTACTCATGCGGTTTCTGAGATTGGCCACGACAAACTGGCGTTAAATGACCTCGCTTGTCTTGGTGAAGACGTCTCAGGCATTCCCACTGAGAATCCGCTACCGGCAACCACGGCGCTTATTGCCTTGCCGTTTTACCAGATCTACAACCTGAATCCTGTGGGTTATCTGGGCTACTTGTACTTTCTAGAGTTCACGCCAACCTCGGTTGGCGGCGCATACATGGAAGCCTTGGCCGCTAAGGGCGTGCCACCCGAAGCCATGACCTTTCTGAAAGATCACGTAACGATCGACGTTGGCCACAACAAATTGATGGAAGGTTACATCGAAAAGCTGGTCAACACGGAAGCCGACTTATCCGCTGTGTCCTATGCGATGCAGGTTACCGCGAGACTTTACGCCAACATGCTGGACGGAGCTGTCGAGCAGGCCCGAAAGAATATCGATTTTGGGCGCAATACAGAGGAGACCTTTCGGTTTCCCCTTTCGGAGGGTGAGAGGGGTGCGTCAGAGGCGGCGGCCTAACCTCGGGGTCATGTACGGTCGACGTTCTCTTTCGCTGACGGCGCGGCCATCGGTCGCGCCGTCATTTTCGTCTTGGACTCGGTGATGGCTCCTTATCCGTCCATCACCCGACGCTATTTCGCGGCCGTCCTGGATGCCATAGTTGCCATCCTTTTCGTCACCGCGCTCGCAAAAATAGCGACTGCCTTTGATCTATACGGCGGCTACTACTGGATTGCGGTTTTTTCGCCGTTCTGCCTGTACGAGCCAATTTTTACAGGTGCATCCGCAACCCTTGGACAACGCGTTTTTCGCTTCCGAGTTGTTGGTTCCAGATCCGGCTGGGCCATTGGTATCCCTCGAGCCTTTGTGAGACTGATCGTGAAGTATCTGCTTGGTCTGATTTCCCTTCTCATGATCCCAATGGATCCCCAACGCCGGGCCATTCATGACAAAGCAGTCGGTTCCGTAGTCGTTGACTCTTCAGACCTGATGGAAGCGCGATCGAGCGCGTAGCGACGCATGAGAGAAACACCTGCCAAATTGCACACTATTAGAGAGAGAGCTAATGGACCGAATTGTGACGGAGGAAAAGCCCAAAAGACCACTTTCTATTTCTATCGTTTGCGTGCTCGCGCTACTCGGAGCAGTTTTTTCGTTTCCCGCCGTGTTCTCAGAGTTTTCCCGTTCGGTAGGAAGCTGGTTCCCCCCTTATCTCGTAATTTCGTCACTAATTGGTGCCGCCTGTTTTGTTGGGCTTTGGTTTATGAAGAAGTGGGCCGTATACACGTACATCGGGTACATAGCGTTTAGCAATATCGCCCTGTTCTTGCTTGAGTTTTGGGTTCCTTTTGCAGAGATCATTCCTTGCATAGTCATCATTGTTGCCCTTTCACACATTCCCAAAATGTCATGAGCGTGCGTTGGCCTAACCATAGGAACCTCAACCAGAAGGCATAACAGACAGAGAGCCGCATGTTCGAAAATCCACGACGAAACGAGATAAATCACCGGACAATCAAGCTCATCATGGGGCTGATGTCCCTATCCCTCGCGATCCTCACCAACTACTTCTCAATCGAGGATCTAACCTCCATCAGCGAGGCCTACCACCAGGGCGGTTGGCCGCGGGATATTCTCGTGGGTTTTCTCTTTGCCGTCGCAGCCTTCCTGATGGCCTATAACGGCAAGTCATTTCTCGAAGCGCTGTTGAGCAAACTTGCTGCGCTTGCTGCGATCGGTGTGGCTATGTTTCCTTGCGGGTGCGACGGCCATCCACAGATCATTCCATACGTACA
The DNA here is from genome assembly GCA_039033415.1 of Pseudomonadota bacterium. NCBI lineage: Bacteria > Pseudomonadati > Pseudomonadota > Pseudomonadota bacterium. Next base: position 209,217 of record JBCCCR010000008.1, read on the forward strand.
TGGAATTTCTGCGGCAGTGATGTTTCTGATTCTGGCCGCGTTTTGCCTCTACTTTCTAGGACGGGCGAGGCAGAAAGGGCACCTGTCAGCCCAGATTCGCGTTGTGATCTATGCGCTGTGTTTCATTGTCATAGTCGCTGCCGTCGGGGTGATCGCCATTGACTATCTGGCCGGTCACCCGATCAGCAAAAATATTCCACGCCTGGTATTTTTTGGGGAAATGGCTGCGCTTCTCGCCTTTGGCGTAGCCTGGCTGGTTGCGGCTCGCATCATTCCGGTGCTGGCCTCAAAAGACGAAAGGAAGCACCTGTTCGATTAGTACGAGACCACGGGTCTCGTGGGGGAATGCGATGTTTCGTTTGTTGATCAAGGCCCGCGTGTTGATCGGCGCGGCGCTGTTTGCCTTTTTGAGTTCATCCCACGCCGTCAACATGCTGCAGGCGGAATCCGTACCCTTTGTGTTCGCCAGCAGCGGCGGAGTGAGTCTGGGTTCTTACCAGGCTGGTGTGAACTGGGGCGTTATCCGTTATCTCAAAACGCGGCGGCGTGATGCCTCCGGTGAGGTGCGGATTCCCGACCTGCGCGCAGCTACTGGCGCGTCGGCGGGCAGCATCAATACCCTGTTTACTGCCGTTGCCTGGTGTCTTGACGATTCAGAGCAGGTTGATGAGGCGAGCAAGTACAACGCTCGGTTTTCGGTAGCCGCTTCCGATTACCAGACGCAGCGCCTCGTTAGCAACGAGCTCACCGACAACCTCTTCTTTCAAACGTGGCGGGAGGTCGACATTGACGATCTGGCGCCTGCCGTGCCGCCGCAAGGCGAGACGCAGCTCAACTACGCTTCGACCGATGGCCTGTTTTCCCGGGCAGCGCTTGAAAGAGCGTTTGATGGCCTGGAGCGGGTCATCAAAAACGGGCGATTCCGTGCGGGCTGTGAAATGCCCATCGCGTTCACCGTCACGCGGGTACAGCCGCTTGCGCTACGCCGCGCTGGGGTGAACCTGGAAAACTCTCGGTTTCTTGTCGCCATGCGTGTAGTGACGGAGGTGGTGACCGACGCGGCTGGAAAGCAGAAAGTCAAGCTTCGCTTCAAGTCTGACGTCACCACACAAGACGCGGCCATCAGCCTTTCGGACCCAAACCTTGGCAACCTCATCATGCTCCCCGCCCAGAACAGCAATGACGACCTGGAACTGGAACAGGTCAAAGAGGCGTTGTTTGCCTCGAGCGCTTTTCCTGTGGCGTTCAGTCCCTGGGAGCTCGAATATTGCGAACCGCAACCGGCCCAGAAGGCCGCAGATGGATGTCCCGATGGTTATGCCCTACAAACCGAGCAGCGCTTTGTCGACGGGGGCGTATTCGACAACATCCCGCTAGGTGCCGCCCGGGCGCTTGCAGAGCCGAGAGCTGATGATGTTTACACCAAAGATCAGTACAGCAACGCTGGTCGACGTTTCTCTTATGTGTACGTAGACCCGGACGTACGCCGACCACCTGAAGACGAGGAGTCAATCGACGACAACGATCATCCGGAGCGTAACGATCTGCAGACTCAGCTCAAGTTTCTCGGCGGTGCTTTTTCGTCGGCCCGCAACTACGAGCTATACAACACGCTGCGGGGCGGCGACTGGTCCCGGCAAACCTGTGTTTTGGTTCTGCAGGTGTTGGCTGCTCGAGGGGAAAATGTAGGCCGGCCAGTGTTCTGCGAGCCGTTGTTCGAACTCGCCGATGATCAGACTTGTCCAGATGATGTTTCCGATGCTGGCCTTGCCGTTCAGTGCATGATTAATCAAGCGGTTGAGCTGGAACAACAGTACAACCTCAACCCGTTTGGCGGCCGGACGAAAAGTGCTCGCGAATTGGCCGAACTTCGCGAACGCGTTCGCAGCCTTGCTTTCGTAGCTCTGTCGGACGTGGATGAAAAAACACGGCCGTTGCTGCAACTGGCCGAAATTCTCAGAAACGGCGAGGACGACGCCCTGGTTGACCGGCGTCTCTATCTCACTACGCGCTATCCGCGGGTTGTGGGGGAGTTGCTGTGGGCCTTCGGTGCGTTTCTGGACCGCTCATTTCGCTACTACGACTACTACGCCGGCGTTTACGACGCCCTTTATAACATCACCTTCGCCGAGTGTGAGCCGCTGGTAGGAAAGCCAGGCCACGACCGTTGCATGGCAGGACGTTCCGAGGCGGTATATCAAATCCTCTGCGGCAGAAGCTGTGACTCCGCAGAGCTATGGCAATTCAACCGTTTGCTCAAGGCGCTGGTGGAATCAGAAGGAATTTCTAACTGGGCATGGGTGAACACATTGCCCGATGGCTCTGCGCCATCCGTCGAAACCAATCGTCTCCTGGCTATTGAGCGCGCCATCCCGGTGGCGTTAGACATCGATATGCAAGAGGCTGACGGCTTTGACACCAAGTGCGAAATGGACGCACTCGGATCGGGGGACCCCAATATCCGTCTGTTCCGCTTGCTGGCCTGCGATGACGCTTACCAAACGCCCAAAGGGCAGTGCGACATGAGCCGGGTGTTTTGCCGCATCGTTCGTTTTCACGACGCGCACGTGAAACGTTGGTATATCGACCTGGTGCGCAGCACCACCGACCGCCTGATGGTTCTGGAAGATCGGGCCACCTATGTCGCGGATCTCAACCCGACGGAGGAAGAGCTGAAAAAGCCGTCTCCTGAGCTGCAGGCAGCAAAGGATGCGGACAGTCTCTCGGACACCATCAGGACGGGTCTCGGGTTTCTACGCTGGGCCGCCGAGTCTGCGGCCGTTCCCGACAACGGAGACGGCCTTTACCTGTCCACCGCCAACGAAAACAAGTGGTTCAACCTGGCTCCCTATTCGATCGCCACCGATCTACATGAGGGCATGGGCAGCATGTCCTGGGAGCCGCGCTACTACCTCAATACCAAGTGGTCGGTAGCTACGCGGATCTCGCCGGTGCTCAAAAGCAAGAATGGCGGGCGAACCGTGCGGTTTTCCCAGGCGGACGTCTACATCAGTCACCATTTTGATCGGCTTGGGTTGAGCAGCGTCGGCTTCGGGCCGACGAACACCCAGACCTGGCAAGGCCGCGGCGCATTTGATCGAGAGTCCCTGGGCTACAGCGCATATGTAGGTTTTCTGGGAGACAAGATCCGACTCACGTATGGCGATCGTTCCTTCGACAGCGGATTTGCCGGCGACGACAACTATCTGATGGTGGGTATTAACGACATTCCTGGGATTGCCTACTGGCTGTTCGGTGGAAACCGTGGTCGGCTTGATGGCCTTTATCCCAGGTAACTAGGCAAGTTCTCTCCGGGACGCATGGAAGCCTATTCAAGAGGACGGGCCCATCTTTCCTATGGGGTCCCGAATTCCCGTGAGCTAGTTCGTTTCTCAATTCCGAGCTGTACTAAACGGCTGCCCTGAATTGTGCAAATAAGTCTCCGGATAGCGGATACTGCAACCGCCACGTAACTTGCATTGGATTGCTTGACCGGTGCTGGACATAGGTTGCCGGACCAAGAAACCAAAAGGCCCTATCGCTGTTTCGAATTCGCGCAAACAAAAATATGTGCGAACCGCTCGCCAAATGCTCTTGGTAGCGTCGGCCAGTTTTGCTACTGGCGCTCGTCGTCGACTGACTTTCCCAGTGAATCAGATCTGGGCTGATTGCGTAGTCTCGATATCGGGTCGAAGGTGAAAACCCTCCGGTAGTCTTGTCCAGCGTGAAGGCAAAGGCATCAATATTTTCGTCTGCAAACCACTTAACGCCTTCTCGCCAAGCGCTCGGGATCACTTGGTGACGTGAATCACCAAGCGCGCTTTGAATCTCTATTCGGGAATACCTGGCATGAATCTTCAGCGGGATCTCAGGATGCGATCGAAGGGCAAACTGCTCATGGTCAATCTGATCGTGAAGGACCTCGCTGATTTGGTGCAGTTCTTCGAGCGTCCGGGGATGTTTCTGTAATTCGTGGATTGCCTGGGTCAGAGTTATTTCCGCGTCGATGTTCTTTGGCGATAGGAAACTCGCTGCCACCATCCGGATCAACCTCGCTTCCTTGCAAGAAAGGTCAGTTGGTATGGGCAGATTGGCGTTTGAGATTTTCCTCAAGCAGTCAATTCTGTCTTCATCATCTATATGAAGATACCGTCCTAAAGCCTTCTGAAACGATTGCTCTAACGGGCCAGGCGCCGCAACACTCAATCCAGCGTCTTTTCGCAGGCTCATCCAGCTATGAGTTGCGGTGTAGACATCCTCGATTTCAAGTCCCGTCTCGAACAGGAATTCCTTTAATGAGATATCTCTACCACCAGCAGTCAGTGACACAAGCTCCCGGACTTTTGCGTCTTTCCGGGTAGGGATCGCATTTCTTAGGCTCTGCAACACCTGCGTTTGGCTTACCTTGTCTAGTTCCATATGGCAACCAGCGGGAAGGAAAGGGAAGTCCTTTTCGACCTGTTGTTCAACATCCTTTCTCGAACCGCCAAGCAGCGCCCTATACTTGATGTCGAAGCGATACTCTTTTCGGTGCAGGCCGACAAAGTCGAGTACGGTGCACGCGCGCTTGTTCTCGCTCTTTCGTAGGCCACGACCTAGCTGTTGCAAGAAAAGCGTTGCGCTGTTTGTGGGACGAAGCATCAAGAGCGTGTCGACGTCCGGAAGGTCAACGCCTTCGTTGAACAGATCGACAGAAAATAAGACGTTGATGTCCTTCCGTTTAAGAGCCGCGAGCGCGCCGCTGCGGTCTTGGCTGCTGGACTCTCCCCATACGGCCGCTGCTGGAACATTCGCCTCGTTAAAGACTCGTGCCAGGTATCTGGCGTGATCAACGCTCACACAAAAGCCCAGAGCACGCATCTCTCCAATTTCATCAACCCGATCTTGCACCGAACGGATAAGTCCGTTGGCCAGTCGATCGTTTGCCGTATAGACATTTGTGAGACCATCAACGTCGTACCCAACTCCTCGTTTCCACGGTACTTCTTTGAGGTCATATCCATCGTGGACGCCGTAGTAGATAAATGGCGATAGCTGATGCTGATCAATGGCATCCCAAAGTCGAAGTTCTGCTGCGATTTCTCCCCCAAACCACTTGAGTATGGGCAAACCGTCTGCTCTCTCTGGTGTAGCGGTAAGTCCCAGTAGCTCTCGTGGTTGCAGATGGTTAAGAATTCGTTCGTATGATTTTGCAGCGGCATGGTGAAATTCATCGACAATGACCACGTCAAAGTGATCAGAATCAATCTTTGAAAGGTCTACATTGTTGAGCGTTTGGATCGATGCAAAAACATGATCAAAACGCTCTGGCCTGTGACTGCCTACCCAAAGCTCTCCAAAATTTTGATCCCTCAAGCCGTGGCAGAACGTCGACAGGCTTTGTTCCAGGATCTCCTGCCTGTGAGCGACGAACAGTAGACGGTCCCGCGGAATGCTCTCTTTTAACCTTGAGTAGTCAATTGCGGCCATTACGGTTTTGCCGGTGCCCGTAGCGGAAACCAACAGGTTCCTGTGCTTGCCTCTCTCTCGAGCAAGGTGAATCTGTTCCAGTAGTCTGTTTTGGAAAGGCTTAGGCTTGAATTCGAACGGTGACAAAAGCAGCCGGTGAGAAGTAGTGGGTCTATTTGGAGCTACCGCTTGGCGGAATTTGTCCGCATGGAAAGGTTCGAATTCGGCGGATTCCCAGGTCGACTCGAATAGAGCGCTAGTCTTATCCAGAACGTCAGAGTTCCGAGCTTCCGACAGGCGAACGTTCCACTCTAGCCCCTCAACTTGAGCCGAATAGGTCAGGTTCGATGACCCAATGTAGGCGGTCGAAAACCCGGAGTTGCGCTCGAAAAGCCAAGCCTTTGCATGTAGACGCGTGGTGCCGGTGTCGTAAGACACTCGAACTTGGGCGCCGATTTCCTCCAGCCATTCAAGAGCAGCGGGTTCGGTAGACTTTGTATATGTGGTCGTGACGACCCTCAGCGATTTGCCTTTTGCACAATGATCGACAAGTGCCTGTTTCAACGGGCGGAGTCCGGACATCCGTACAAATGCCATCAAAATGCTAATGGAATCTGCTGAAGCTATCTCGCTCTTGATCTGGTTGCCGACTCTTGGCTCACCGGGTGCGTTGGAAAGAAGCGTTGTATCTACAAGTGGGATTTGAGGGGCGGGAATCCGGTTAGGGCTCCCATCCGGCCTGAGCTCAAAGACTCCCTCAAGGTATTTCGGAGGAACATCGATGAGCTCTTCGCCTCTTTCAATCTTCGGCTGTAGTTTTTGGACCAGACTAATGAGTTCGTTTGCTATCTCCGCTCCGCGGCTTGCTCTATCTCTCTCAGGTAGTCCATCAATCGCTTGGGCAACCAGCTTTGCCACATGCCATGACAGCCGGTCGGCAGCTTCGGCGTCGCGAAGCGACGATTGCTCTCCGAAAAAGGAGTCTGTTAGTTCGTCAAGTAGGTCTAAGAGGCGCTTTGTGACAAGCTTTTCATATAGACCAGGCTTGATCTCATTTTTCATTGGCTGCTTGGCCTACTCATACTGAGCCGGCCGTTCAGCTACCTTTCGATGATCGCCGGCGACCGTCCAAACACTTTGCTGAAAGTATTGATTGGTCTCGGGATCACAGCAAAACAGGTAGCATCCTTTGAGTCCTCGGGTCATCAACGTCCGATAGGTGTTTCGTATGATTCGATCTAACGCCTTAGCGGTTCCTTCCGGGTCGAGTTTTGCCATTTTTTTGCGTCCGAAAATGGATCTGTCCTGGGACGAACGTGCGTCCGGGTTCGTCAGTACAGATCCGTTTCTGACAATCAGGTCCGGCCCGATGATGACGCCTACGTAATCCAGCTCCAGCCCCTGACAAGTATGTATACAACCTACCTCGGATACCGACTCTGGCATCAAAATCCAGAGGCTTCCGTCCTTGTCGAGATTCCATCTTGCTTCAAAATCGTATTCCGGAATTACGACATCCTTGATGTTCGGGTCTCTTTTTCCTTTCCAGTCCCAACAGTATCCGGCAACCATTCGACTTTTGTTTGTAAGCCGATTCATATGGACAATCTTCGCTCTCAAATCCAGCGGCGAATCCATAACCTCAAAATCGTAGTCAATACCCTCAAGTTAGGTCGTGGCGGCTTCGGATATGCCAAGTACATGGTTTACCCAAGCAAGATATCCATCAGACCCATTACATCGGAACTGTGATTGAAGCTTGTTCTCTGTGGCAATTGCGCCTTCCCGGGTTGCCGTATTCGCGATCCTTTTCTTCTCCCCTACGTCTTTTAAGGTGACGCGCTGATCGTCGTCTACGAAAAATACGCAGAATTTGGATGCTCTGATCAGCTCAGCTGCCTGACCTTCGCCCTGATTCCCATAGAAACCAGACTTTTCATTGAGCCGATGAGCTTCGTCAACGATCAGCACGTCAATTTGGTTTGGGGAGCGCTGACAAACGACCCAGAGGACTTGAAGAGATTGCCAATGTGCGTTTTCTTGAGCGTGCCAGTCAATTTGCTTTCGTAGACAGCACGAGGGGCGGCGTTTCGCGTGACGTATTGGGTGACCATGCCTTGCTCAGTCAGCGCGACCAGTAGATTTATGCAGACGACGGATTTGCCAGTGCCCGGCCCGCCCTCCACAACCAGCACCTGTTTTCCTTTGGTTTGAGCCTTTTTTGCGAGGGCCAGTGCCTGTTCAAACACCAGCTTTTGCTCGTCGATCAGGCGGAATTCCTCATTTCCCTGGAGCATCGATGCCAGCCGTTCCGAAAGGCTTTTTGAAGGTCGGAGTCGCCCGTTTTCGATTTTGTAGAGAATGGATTTCCGATCACCCTTTCGAATGTGCCGACTCAGGAAATCCTGCAGTTCCTGCGTGTCATCACGAACGAATACCGGTGCTTTTCCGATGTGGTCTGCGTATTGCCTGGATTTAATCGGTTGGGCATCCGCCATATTGTGCGGATATGCACAGGGTCTCAGTCTGATCTGCCCATCGTGAGCTGCCTCGTTGAAGTCTTGGATTAAAGCAGCATATGTCCAAGCTTGGTAAGAAGGGTGCAAAACCTCTCGTTTTCGACCGCCTAGGAACGTTTCAACAATCGCATCTCTTTCTGTTTGTCGTGCTTCAGACCATTGCTTTAGTTCGACAATGACTGCTGTGTCATTGCCGGCACCATCATAGCCGGAGAGAATGTGTAATCCCCCCATTTTTACTCGGGTTAACGAGTAGAGATTCAAGCAGCTGACAACAGCTGCCTTGGGGGTACGCCGCCGATGGCGGAGTTGGGTCGTTCGTTATTGTATTGCCACAGCCACTGCGTCGCTAAATGCTGAG